>JAZKZU010000115.1:0-3820 GCA_045612825.1 Eubacteriales bacterium | reverse complement strand
TATATGTTCGGTATCCCCTATGAGTATTATGAGAAGTACTCCATCCGCCGCTACGGCTTCCACGGTACTTCCCATCGCTATATTTCCTACACCTATGGCCAGATGAAGGGCTCCAATGAAGGCACCCGTGTTATCACCTGCCATCTGGGCAACGGCTCCTCCATCGCCGCCATCACGGACGGCAAGGTAGTTGATACCTCGATGGGTCTGACCCCGCTGGATGGCTTCATCATGGGTACCCGTTCGGGCGGCATCGATCCCTCGGTTGTGACCTATATCATGAACAAAGAAGGTCTCACCCCCGATGAGATGGCCAATATGATGAACAAGAAATCGGGCTTCCTCGGCCTTTCCGGCATCTCGAGCGACTGCCGTGATATCCAGAAAGCAGCCGCTGAGGGCAATGCCCGTGCTCAGCTGACCATCGACATTCTGGTATATCAGATCAAGAAGTTCATCGGTGGCTATGCTGCCGCTATGGGCGGTGTGGATGCCATCATCTTCACCGGCGGTATCGGTGAAAACGATGCCGAGATCCGCAGACTGGTCTGCGAAGATATGGAATATATGGGCCTGGTTGTTGATCATGAACTCAATCAGCAGGCTTCCCGCCGCGATGCCAAGTTCTCGGCCGCCGACTCCAAGGTTGAAGCTTGGGTTCTGCCCACCAACGAAGAATTGATGATTGCCCGCGACACCAAAGAGATCGTGGAAAAACTCTGATTTTGAAAAAAGATCAGCCCGAACCCACGGTTCGGGCTATTCTTTTAACAACTTGGATATACTGTTATTATCAAATCAAAAGGACTCTGTTATGGAACACGATATTTCTTGCGTACTCAAAAGGGTAAACCGCCTGCACTTCATTGGCATCGGCGGGGTAAGCATGAGCGCTCTGGCGCTGATCATGCAGTCTAACGGCTACACCGTGGCCGGCTCGGACATGAATCGGGATAATTGCAAAACCCTGCTGGATAACGGCGTAACGGTCTATCCCCATCACGTCGCCGATAATCTTAAGGATGCTCAGGCCGTGGTCTATACCGCCGCCATCAAGGAAGATAACCCCGAACTGGCCGCCGCCCGTGCGGCAGGGCTTCCCTGCTTTGAGCGTGCCGATCTTCTTGGCGCCATTATGAAAAACTACGATTGCCCCATCGGCGTGGCCGGCACGCACGGCAAATCCACCACCACCTCCATGATCTCCTGCATCCTGCTCGATGGCGGGGTTGACCCGACCATTTCCATCGGCGCTAAACTGCCTGAGATCGACAGCAACTATTACATCGGTCATAAGGACTATTTCGTATTTGAATCTTGCGAATATGCAGGGTCTTTCATGAAATTCTTCCCTAAAATCTCGGTGGTTCTTAATATTGACGAAGATCATCTGGACTTCTATCGGGACATCGACGATATCGCCGATGCCTTCGCCCGCTACGTGGATAACACCCTGCCCGACGGACTGCTTATCACCAATGCCGACGATCCGTATTGCCGCAAAGTAGCGGCCGGATATCAGGGCAAGAGCGTCACGTTTGGCATGAACCGTGCCACCTACACCCCCGCCAATCTGGTGTATCAGAACGGCTACCCCTCTTTCGATATTATGCGCAATCGGGAATTCCTTTGCCATGTAGAACTGGTCGTACCCGGCCAGCATAACGTTCTCAACGCCTTGGCCGCTGCGGCCGCCGCCGATGTCGTGGGGATTGCCCCCGATTCCATCAGCCGCGGGCTTCATACCTTCCATGGCGCCGGCCGCCGTTTTGAACTGAAGGGCCGTGGCAAAAACTTTACGGTGATCGACGATTATTCTCATCATCCGTCCGAAATCATGGCTACCCTCAACGCCTGCCGCAAGATGGATTTTGACCGCATTGTCCTCATCTTCCAGCCCCATACCTATTCCCGCACCAAAGCCCTGCTCTCACAATTCCAAAAAGCGCTCGATATGGCCGATCACGTGATCCTATGTGATATTTATGCCGCACGGGAAAAAGACGATTTAGGCATGAATTCGGCGTATATTGCAGGCATGTTGGCAGATGCTGAATATGCACCCTCTTTTGAGGCGGCGGCGCACGATGCCCTGATGCAGGTCAAGGATAATACGCTTATTCTCACCATGGGTGCCGGCGATGTATATAAAATTGCCGATTTAGTCTTAGAAGGAGAGAACCGATGTCAGTCATAACCCTTACCAAAGATAATTTCGAACAGCAAGTCCTGCAGTCTGCCGTTCCTGTATTGATCGACTTTTGGGCCTCTTGGTGCGGCCCTTGCCGCATGGTGTCCCCCATCATCGATCAGATCGCCCAAGAGGCGAACGGTAAATATGAGGTGGGCAAAGTCAACGTCGATGAGCAGCCGGAGCTGGCTGTAAAATTCGGCATCATGAGCATCCCCACCTTAGTGGTCATGAAAAACGGTGAAATTGCCGCCAAGAAGATCGGCGTGCAATCCAAACCCGACATTCTGAAGATGCTTGACTAACAAAAAAACGAGCCTTTCGGCTCGTTTTTTATATCTCCATATATTGAGACGGTACAACGGCAACACGCCTTGCTTATCGGCGCTGAGAGAGGCTCGCAACTGGAACACACCGGGGAAACAATTTCCTTCGATCAACACCGGCCCGTCCTTGCCGATGGCCACGTCCCAGCCCACGTAGGCTACCTGCGGCACCTCACAAGCCGCCCGGCAGACCAGATCGACCGCACGGTCAAAATCGGGCACCGAAAATCCGGCGATCTCCGTTCCTGTCACGGGATGATGGATATGCAAACAATCTGCCTTATCAATGGCAGGCGCTACGACCCGACCCGAGGCATCCACAAAGGTATACATACCGCCGGCTGAAAAGTTGTTCACCGTACCGCCGTTGCCCATCTTGAGCATAGCCTGCAGGAAGATGCCTTTTCCTTCCTTATAGATGGTAAACATGCGCAGGGTATTGACCGAATCGGGATAAAGGCGATTCATCTGCTCGTGTTGCGCTACATACGCCTCCACCAAATCCTGTCCCTTTTCCTTCATCTGCCGATACAGTTCCTCGGCATTCCCCTCGCAGACGTATTTCTCAACCCCCGCACCGCCTTCTCCGTCAATGGGCTTGGCCATCATGACAGGATTGCGATGAGCAAAGGCGGCAAACTCCTCCTGCGTCACGCTTCGCAGATCGCACCATTCCCGTCCCAGATACTTGTCAAAAATCCGAATAAATAAAATCTTATCATTAAGAATTGTTGCATTTCCCGCCAAAGCAGTATATAATAGATGAGTTTGAAAGACTAAAAGAGGTGGAAGCATGAAAAGAGAAGATTTAAGAAATATCGCCATCATCGCTCACGTTGACCACGGCAAGACCACGCTGGTCGATGAGATGCTCAAGCAGAGCGGTATCTACCGTGAAAACCAAGCCATCACCGAACGGGTTATGGACTCGGGAGATATTGAGCGGGAACGTGGCATTACCATCCTTGCTAAAAATACATCCATTCAGTATAAGGGAACTAAGATTAACATTGTAGACACCCCCGGCCACGCCGATTTCGGCGGCGAGGTCGAGCGTGTACTGAAAATGGTGGACGGCGTTCTGCTGCTGGTCGATGCCGCCGAAGGCCCCATGCCGCAGACCCGCTTTGTCCTCCAGCACGCCTTGGCGCTCAACCATAAGGTCATTGTGGTTATCAATAAGATTGATAAGCCCGATGCCCGTCTGGACGAGGTGGTTAATGAGGTGCTGGAACTGCTCCTCGATCTGGACGCTACCGATGAACAGCTCGACAGCCCCATCGTCTACTGCTCGGCCCGTGAG
>JAZKZU010000114.1:0-2709 GCA_045612825.1 Eubacteriales bacterium | reverse complement strand
ATCTTAACGGGCAACACCTCGCCTACCATGACGGCGGGTATTCGCTGTGGCGTGTCGAGTTGACCGATGCCATGCAGGCGCATAATATATTGGTGATCGTGGTGGACAATGCTCCCAGCGATACGGTATACCCCCAGATGGCCGACTTTACCTTTTACGGCGGCTTGTATCGGGACGTCAATCTCATCGGCGTGTCGGACAGCCATTTTGATCTGGACTATTACGGCGGCACGGGATTGCGGGTCACGCCCCATGTTACGGGACGGGATGCCGAAATTGCGGTGGAGGTTTTCGTCTGTAACGGCAAGGCGGGCCAGCGCCTGCGCTACGAGATTACCGATGCGGTCGGCGAGAGTATGGCCCGACTGGAGGGTACGGACAGCAAGGTCACCATTCCCATATGGGAAGTGCACCTGTGGCAGGGCAAGAAGGACCCGTATCGGTATACGGCACGGGTGCAACTGCTGGAGGATGGCCAAGTGCTGGACGAGGTATCGACCCGCTTTGGCTGCCGCACCTTTGCGATTGATCCCGACCGAGGCTTTATCCTCAACGGCGAGGAATATCCCTTGCGTGGGGTGTCCCGCCATCAGGATGCCTGGGGCAAGGGCAACGCCCTCTCGCCCGAAGACCATAAGCGGGACATGGATCTGATTCGGGAGATGGGGGCTACCACCATACGGCTGGCGCATTATCAGCACGACCCCTATGTGTACGACCTGTGCGACGAGTACGGCTTTGTCGTCTGGGCCGAGATTCCCTATATCTCCAAGCATCTGCCCAAAGGACGGGAGAATACCCTGTCCCAGATGCGGGAGTTGATCGTGCAGAATTATCATCACCCCTCCATTGTGGTGTGGGGGTTGTCCAACGAAATCGGCATTGGCGGGATCGGGGAAGAGGTATTGGAAAATCATCGGGCGCTCAACGATCTGTGTCATCAGATGGATCCTACACGGCTAACGACGGTAGCCGCCGTGTCCATGTGTCCCATGGACGACCCCTATCTGCGCATCCCCGACGTCGTGTCCTACAATCATTATTTTGGCTGGTACGGCGGGGAGGTGGAGATGAACGGGCCGTGGTTTGATCGGTTTCATGCCATGCATCCGCAAATCCCCATCGGCTGTTCCGAGTACGGATGCGAGGCGCTGAACTGGCACACCTCCCAGCCCATGCAGGGGGATTATACCGAGGAATATCAGGCCTATTACCATGAGGAACTGATCAAGCAGTTTTTCTCCCGCCCCTATTTGTGGGCCACGCACGTGTGGAATATGTTTGATTTCGGTGCCGATGCCAGAGCCGAGGGCGGCGAAAACGGACAAAACCATAAGGGCTTGGTCACCATCGACCGCCGCTATAAAAAGGACGCCTTCTATGCCTATAAGGCGTGGCTGTCCGACGAGCCGTTTGTGCATCTGTGTGGCAAGCGGTATGTCGATCGGGTGGAGGAGATAACGAGAGTGACCGTCTATTCCAATCTGCCCACCGTTGAACTGTTTGTCAACGGCCGATCGGTAGGTCAGCAGACGGCCGAGGATCATTTCTTCTATTTTGACGTACCCAACAAGGGAGAAACCAATCTGATTGCCGTGGCGGGCAACTGCAAGGATCAATCGGTCATCCGCAAGGTGGATACCTTCAATGAGGAGTACCGCCTGAACGAAAAAGGCGCAATCCTGAATTGGTTTGACGTGGAAGCGCCCGAGGGGTATTTATCGCTTAATGACAAGATGAGCGATGTGATGCAAAGTGAACAGGGACAAGCCCTCTTTGCTTCACTCATGCAAGACTTGTTGCAGGGCGAGAACATGGTAGCGGGGTTTGAGCTGGGCCCCGATATGATGGATATGATGGGCGGGTTTACCCTGCTTCGCCTGCTCACCTTAATGGCGGGCATGACCGATACCCGCATGACCAAAGAGGAGTTACTGGCGCTTAACGCCAGGCTCAACCAAATTAAGAAATAAGACAGGCCGGAGGAAGAGATACTCTTTCTCCGGTCTTGTGCCGAGTGGATTTTTCTGCTATAATAACAAAAAGGACGTAAAAAGGAGCGGAACATGGAACAAAAGGATGCCAAACAGCAGCCGGTGCTGGCCATTTGCTATGATTTTGACAAGACCCTGTCGCCTGACGATATGCAGGCGCAGGGGTATATCCAGTCGGTCAATTATGATGTGGACGAGTTCTGGAAAGAGTCCAATGTCTTGGCGGAAAATAATGACATGGATCAGAACTTGGCCTATATGTATAAGATGCTTGACTCCTCCGAAGGGGTGATGGTGTTTAACCGCAAGACCTTGCAGGAATACGGCTCAAGGGTGAAGCTGTTTGCGGGGGTCGAGGATTGGTTTGATCGCATCTGCGCCTACGGACAGGAGCATGGCGTGATCGTCGAGCACTACATCATTTCCTGCGGGCTCAAGGAGATGATCGAAGGCACTTCGGTGGCGCACGCCTTTAAGAAAATCTACGCCAGTTCCTTTTACTACGATGAAAAGGGCGTGGCCAGATGGCCGGCGCAGGTGGTCAATTACACCAACAAAACGCAGTTTCTGTTCCGCATCAGCAAGGGCGTGCTGGACGTCAACGATCAGCGGGTCAACGATTCTTTCGCCCCGCAGGATATACGCGTGCCCTTCCGTAATATGGTCTATGTGGGGGACAGCGATACCGACGTACCCTGTATGAAACTGGTCAATT
>JAZKZU010000113.1:0-2648 GCA_045612825.1 Eubacteriales bacterium | reverse complement strand
CATGGCTACGAGCCGACTTGGTTACCAATATGTATCCTCCCCGTAGCGTTGAGATCGGCGAAGAAGTTCTCCGTGTTGAGAACATCACGGTAGATCATCCCTATATTGCCGACCGCAATCTGATTGAAGACGTCAGCTTTACGGTTCGTGCCGGTGAGGTTCTCGGTTTTGCCGGCCTTGTCGGTGCTGGTCGTTCGGAAACCCTGACTTCTATCTACGGTGTAAATAAACTGAAATCCGGTAAGATATTCCTCAATGGCAAGGAAATTAAGATCACCGGTCCTTCCGATGCCATGAAAAAGGGTATGGCTCTGGTTACTGAGGACAGAAAGAAATACGGCCTGATCTTCTCTTGGAATATCATGAAGAATATGTCCATCACCAATTTGGCTGCCATCTGCAAAGGCCCCTTCGTTTCGGAGAAGGCTGAGGCTAAGCGTATGCAGTATTATTTTGAAACGCTGCGTGTCAAGGCCCCCAAGATGGGCGTTTTGGTGGATACGCTCTCCGGTGGTAACCAGCAGAAGGTGGTTATTGCCCGTTCGCTCAATGCTGAGCCTAAGGTACTGGTTCTTGACGAGCCCACCAAGGGTATCGACGTTGGTGCCAAGAGTGAAATTTATCAGTTAATCAATGAGTTTGCCGCTCAGGGTATCGCCATTGTCATGATTTCTTCGGATTTGCCGGAGTTGTTGAATATGTGCGATCGCTTTATCGTTATGGCGGAAGGTCGTGTTGCCGGCGAATTGAGCAAGGAAGAGGCCAATAACGTCTCCATCATGCGTTTGGCTACCAAGACCTTCAAGAAGATCGGCAATTCGGCAAAGGAGGCGTAAATCATGGAGAATACAATGGAATCCAGAGACATTCGTAAGGCTCGCAATAAGGTTAAACTTGTCAAGTTTTTCTTGTCCTCTGAGCTTATTTCGGTGCTGTTTATCCTCATTATCTCGGTCATTACCTATCTGTTTAATGCTAAGTTCTTTACCGGCGCTAACTTGCTGATGCTTCTTCGCAACTGCTCGTTCGTTGGTATCATGTCGATCGGTCAGGCGCTGATCATTATGTCGGGTGAGATGGACTTGTCTACAACCGGCGTTGGCGGTTTTGCCTGTATCGTCTTCGGTGTTATGTGTATCTGGAATACCTATCCGGTATGGTTGGGCCTTTTGGTTGCGGCTTTCTTTGCTTGCGCTATGGGCTTCCTCAACGGCTTCCTGATGCTCAAGGTCGGCGTTATGAAGTGGGTTGCTACGCTGGCTACCTCCTCGGTCTGTAGCGGTCTTGGTACATATTTGTGCATGGGCGTTCCCATCACTCCCGTTCCCGAAGCAGTTGGCGATTTTGCTGCCATTCAGGTTGGTAAGGGCTTCTTTACTTGGCTTAGCGGCGGTACTAACCGTGGCATGGGCCTGTCGATCCTCTTCTTGATCTTTGTTGGTATTCTGCTTATTTCCCATATCATTTTGCGCTACACCAAGTACGGCCGCATGATTCAGGCCAGCGGTATCTCGGCAAACTCGGCTTACATGGCCGGTGTTAACGTAAAGCGTGTAAAGTGGATCTGCTTGGTTATCGTTTCTTTGCTGTCCTTCGTCGCTTCCATCCTGTCCTGCTTCCGTCAGCGTACCGTTACCATGGGCGGTATTACCAACTTCCGTTCCATTGCCGCTTGCTACATCGGCGGTATCGGCTTTGTCGGCAGCACCGGTTCGATGGGCGGTTTGTTCCTTGGTATCCTGCTGATGTCCCTGATCCAGAACGCCTTGACCTCCATTGGTTGGGATCCGAACCTGCAGACGGCACTGATTGGTGCCATGCTTATGATCGTTCTTACGGTTGACGTGTATAAGAGAAGATACATGGCTTCCCGTATCGACTTGATCTAAGGGAAAGGAGAAGAAGACAATGCAAGGTGCTATTAAGAAAAAAACAACGCTTGGATCCATCTGGAAAAGATTTAAATCCTCCGAAGAATTCGGAGCTTTGATTCCCTTAGTGATTCTTCTTGTGGTAGTACAGGTGATTACTACCGTTCAGTCTACTATGGCCAACGGTACATTTACCATGGGTGCATTCCTTTCTTGGAATAACATTCGTTCTATTTTGAACCTGGTTCCCTTTATTGGTATTTGCTGCTTGGGTAATGCTATGGTTATCCTGACCAACAGTGCCGATATGTCGGTTGGTACTACTGCCGGTATGGCCAGTATGGTTCTTGGTTTTGTAATCAAGAATCTGGGCGCTCCCTGGTGGGTCGGCTTGATCGTCGGTCTTTTAACCGGTTTCCTGCTCGGCTTTGTTAAGAGCTACTTTATTCTTGATCTCGGTCTTCCTTCCTTTATTGTAACCATGGGCTTGGGCCAGATTATCGGTGCCAGTCGCTTCCTCTTAAGTGGAGGTTATCCCTACATGAATCTGGGTGATGAGCTCTATTGGTTCGGTCATACCGATATCGGCGGCTTGTATCTCCCGTTCTTCGTTGCCGTTCTGCTTTACATCATAGTTTCCATTGTGCTGGCGCGAACAACGTTTGGTCGTAAGATCAAGGCTGTTGGTGATAATGCGGAAGTGGCTTCGCTGTCCGGTATCAACGTGAAATCCATTAAGAAGTTTGCTTATCTTACTTCCGGTACTATTAAGTCGGA
>JAZKZU010000112.1:0-1787 GCA_045612825.1 Eubacteriales bacterium | reverse complement strand
GTGGATTTACCGGCCATGTTCGGTCCGGTAACGATCATGAGTCGAGTCGATGCGGTATCCAAATAGGTATCATTGGGAACAAACATATTACCACGCAACATCTTTTCGACCACAGGATGTCTTCCGCCTTGAATGTCGATAATGTTTCCATCATCAACAATGGGGCGTACATAACTGTTTTTCTGGGCGACGTGAGCTAAGGCGGTCAGCACGTCAAGTTGCGCTAACGCCGATGCATCTTTTTGAATAATCTCCAAAACGTCGGCGGCCATGGAGCGAATATTGCAAAACAAGGTATACTCCAAATGAGAAACCTTTTCGCTGGCGCCAAGGATTTGATTTTCAAGCTCCTTTAATTCGCCGGTAATATAGCGCTCGCCATTGGTAAGGGTTTGGCGGCGAATATAGGATTCAGGCACCTGATTTATAAAGGAATTCGATACCTCAATATAATATCCAAATACCTTATTATAGCGTATTTTTAAGGTGCGAATGCCGGTGCGCTCCCGCTCCTGCTGTTCCATGGACTGAATATAGGCATGGGCATCATCAACCATTGCTCGCAATTCATCGACCGTGGCATCATAGCCGGTTTTAATTACCTTGCCTTCTCGGATGGTCAAGGGACAGTCCGGATTAATGGCTGCCAATATCAAGGAACACAGATCGGTTAACGGATTAAGGCTATCGTATAGTTCCTTTAAATATTCAGCCGATAGCACTGATAATTGTTCTTTGATAGCGGGAATAACCGACAAGGTATGTGCCAATGAAAGGAGCTCTTTACCGCCTGCGGTATTATAAACTACCTTTGTCATGACTCGTTCTACGTCCGTTATTTCCGAGAGCAACTCCATGAGTTGTGTACGAATACCGTACTCCTCTTTTAAGATATCAATCGCATCCAGCCGACGATGAATTTGACGGATATCTGCCAGTGGCTGTTCAATCCAAGACCGTAGCAAGCGTCCGCCTGCTGCCGTTTTGGTTTTATCCAAAACGCCAAGCAAAGAACCGTGTTTTTTCTTGTCGCGCATAGTTTCGCACAATTCCAGATTGCGGCGTGTCGATACATCCAGTTCCAGATATTTAATATCGGAATAAGCATCCAATCTTGTCAGGTGTTCTAAACCGGAAAACTGGGTAGCGTACAGATATTTTAGTAAACCACCCAAGGCGCAAACGCTGGCATTTCGATCACCGACACCGATATCCGATAAGGCTTTTTTATTGAAATGCTTCAGAACCGTTTCACTGGCTTCGGAAAATGCAAAAGAATCCCCGTTAACCGAAGAAACCATGCATTGCAATTTATCCTGAATGAAATGTTCTAATTCCAGATCTAACTTAGCATTGCAGATAATTTCCGACGGCATATATTTATATAGTTCGTTCATGAGCGGATAAGCCCCATTTTCATCCGGCTCAAATAACGAAATTTGCCCTGTGGAAATATCGGCAAAGCAAATGGCAGTTCCCAATTCCCCTTGATAAATACCTGCAATATAGTTGTTTTTCGTTTCATCCAAATACTGTCCGTCAATGACAGTACCCGGAGTGATGACACGCACAATATCACGAGTAACCAAGCCCTTTGACGTAGCGGGATCGCTGGTTTGTTCACAGATGGCAACCTTATATCCCTTTGCAATCAAGCGGTTGATATACAATTCGCTGGCATGATACGGCACCCCACACATAGGAGCACGCTCTTCCAGTCCGCAATCACGGCCGGTAAGGGTTAACTCCAGTTCTCTGGATGCTGTTTTTGCATCATCAAAAAACAT
>JAZKZU010000111.1:0-5556 GCA_045612825.1 Eubacteriales bacterium | reverse complement strand
AGGGAGCGGCGTGGATCTTGTGCATGGTCGAGGTCGAGTTGGCCACCGTGCCTACCTTATAGGTATCAAACTCTTTCCACCAATACATCGGCGCCGTAATATCCATGCATACCAGCACCTGACGCAGGTACTTGCGGTGATCCGAGCCGGCGTTGCGAAGCCGCTTGGCCAGATCCAGATCGTTCGGGCCGAGCACATAATTACCCTGTTCATCATAAAAACTATCCGAACGGGCCCAACTGTTAAGGGGGTTGCGTGCGCCGCGCATGGCATTTTCAAAATTCATGACGGCAATGCGTTCTGTTTTAAGCATACGATCAACTCCTTTGCTTCTATTGTATCATAAATTTTTCTTTTTTCAATACATAGCATAAAACTTTACCAATTCGCCCATAATGAAGACGGAGGTAAACGTATATGAGTAGATTTTCTTCAAGCACCGATGAAAAGAAACGGGCCCGTGATCGGCTGATCTTCGGTCTGTCCTGCGTCTTCTGTCTGTTGCTGGTCGTGCTGTCGGTCTATTTCTCGATCCGACACTTCAACGACAAGCAGGCCGAGGACATCGCACAGATCCAGAATGAATCCAAATCCGAAGTGCCCATTGTCAACCAGCCCTCGCAGTCCTCGCCCCAAAACGAGTCCGAACCTGAGCCCGAACCCGAGCCCGAGCCCGAACCCGAGCCCGAACCGGTCATATATATGACCCCATTGGCCGGCGCCTTGGGCGAAGGGTACTCAAATGATGCCTTGGTATTCTCCGAGACCATGGACGATTGGCGCACCCATACCGGCATCGACTTTTTGGCCGAAGTCGGCGATACCGTCTGCGCCATCGGCGGCGGAACGGTCACCGATTTTTACTATGACGAGCTGACCGGCCACACCATGAAGATTACCCATCCCGACGGCTGTATCTCGGTCTATTGCGGCCTTAGCGAAACCGTCTTTGCCGAAACGGGACAAACTGTCATGGCGGGCGATGCCATCGGCACCGTCGGCGACGACCTGCCCTTTGAATCGGCCGAAGCCCCCCACCTGCATCTGGAGGTCATCAAGGACGGCCGCCGCATCGACCCCCTCGCCATCATCGGCTAAGAAATAAAAGCAACAGTGAAATATCTGTTGCTTTTGTTGGTTTTACAACATACAGGTACCAATTTTTAGGATATACTATCCTCGTAAAACAAGAGGAGGATGCTCGAATGACCATTACCAAAACCATTCAATATATCGGCGTGAACGATCACAACGTGGATCTGTTCGAAGGACAGTATATCGTACCCAACGGCATGGCCTATAATTCCTATGCCATTCTCGACGATAAGATCGCCATTATGGATACCGTGGATGCCAACTTCACCCACGAATGGCTGGACAATATCCAGCCCACGCTCCACGGCCGCACCCCCGACTACCTGATTATTCACCACATGGAGCCCGATCACTCGGCCAATATCGTCAATTTCCTCAAAGCCTACCCCGCTACCACCATCGTGTCCTCGGCCAAGGCCTTTGCCATGATGAAGCAGTTTTTTAGCACCGAATTTACCGAGAACCGTCTGGTCGTCGGCGAGGGCGATACCCTCGATCTGGGCTATCATAAGCTCACCTTTGTCACCGCCCCCATGGTGCATTGGCCGGAAGTCATCGTCACCTACGATGCTACCGATAAGGTACTCTTCTCGGCCGATGGCTTTGGCAAGTTCGGCGCGCTGGACGTGGAGGAGGACTGGGCGTGTGAGGCCCGCCGCTACTACATCGGCATAGTCGGCAAGTACGGCGCGCAGGTGCAGGCATTGCTCAAAAAGGCTGCCGGTCTGGATATTGAGATCATCTGTCCCCTGCACGGCCCGGTTCTTAAAGAGAATCTCGGCTACTATTTGGATAAATATAACACCTGGTCGAGCTACCAGCCCGAGGATGAGGGCATCGTGATTGCCTATACTTCGGTCTACGGCAACACCAAAAAGGCCGTCCTGAAATTGGCCGAGAAACTCAAGGCCAACGGCTGTCCCAAGGTTGTGGTTAATGATCTGGCTCGGTGCGATATGGCCGAGGCGGTGGAAGGTGCCTTCCGTTATAATAAACTGGTACTGGCCACCACCACCTATAACGCCGATATCTTCCCCTTCATGCGCTCCTTTATCGAGCATCTGACCGAGCGCAATTTCCAGAACCGCACCGTCGCCTTTATCGAGAACGGTTCGTGGGCGCCTATGTCCGCCAAGGTCATGAGTGGGATGCTGGAAAAGAGCAAGAACATCACCTACGCCGATACCACCGTGCGCATCCTCTCGGCGCTCAATGAGCAGAGCGAGGCGCAGTTGGAGGCGCTGGCCGCTGAACTGTGCAAGGATTATTTGGCACAACAGGATGCCACCGCCAATAAAAACGATCTAACGGCCCTGTTTAACATCGGCTACGGTCTGTATGTGGTGACTTCCAACGACGGCAAAAAGGATAACGGCCTGATCGTCAATACCGTCACGCAGGTCACCAGCACCCCCAACCGCATCGCCGTCACCATCAATAAGGAAAACTATTCTCACCATATCATCAAGCAGACGGGCAAGATGAATCTCAACTGTCTGTCGAGCGATGCCCCCTTCAAGGTCTTTGAAACCTTCGGATTCCGGAGCGGGCGCAACGTCGATAAGTTTGCCGACTGCACACCGCTGAGAAGCGATAACGGGCTGGTCTTCCTGCCCCGCTACATCAACGCTTTTATGTCGCTCAAGGTAGAACAGTACGTCGACTTGGATACCCACGGCATGTTCATCTGCTCGATCACCGAGTCGAGAGTCCTGTCCGATCGGGAAACCATGTCCTACGCCTACTATCATGCCAACGTCAAGCCCAAGCCCGAAACCGAGGGCAAGAAAGGCTACGTCTGCAAGATTTGCGGCTTTGTCCATGAGGGTGACAATCTTCCCGATGATTTTATCTGCCCGCTGTGCAAACACGGTGCAGTCGATTTTGAAGAAATACAGTAAAGGAGAATGATCATGAAATACGTATGCGATGTTTGCGGTTATGAGTACGACGAGGCGGCCGAGGGCGTAGCCTTCACCGACCTGCCCGACGATTACGAATGCCCCCTGTGCGGCGTCGGCAAAGATCAATTTTCCAAAGCCGAATAAATTCTAATCCAAACCTCTTAAGCCCCCTTCTGACGAGGGGGCTGTCTTTTTGCTCCGCAAAAAGACTGAGGGAGAGAAAAAAGCAGCATGGACGCTCCATGCTGCTTACTTCTTTGTATATGGCTTAGGATCATTGGTCAACCCCAAAATATAATCGGTTGAGGTTTGAAAATATTCGGCTAATTTGATTAACGCCTCAATAGGAATCTGTCTTTGACCGTTCTCATATTGCGAGTAAGTATTCTGTTTTACGTGCAGATATTTTGCTATCTCAATCTGCTTAATATCACGATCTTCCCGTAAATCTTTCAATCGCAAACCTACTCACTCCCTTTGTAGAAAATTCTACAATATCGCGTAGTGAGATGTTGACATATATCTCATAATGTGATATTATGCAAATAAATTACCAATATTCCAACAGAAGGATTAATAATGAGTAAAAAAAAATTTTCATGCATTATCCTTTTTTTGATATTTTGCAGTTCATGTTCACCCCAACCAAGCAAGACCGTTCCAACCCAAAAATCTTATCAAATCGTATACAAATGGGAACTACAATCAAATAATCATGTGGGAAACGACTGGACATATAGAGTCACATATGCTGGAAATGAAATTTCCAGCGGAAGTTATATTACAGGTACAGAAGGCTCCTATATTAAAATAAACGCAAAAATGATAGAAGATGATAGTAATTCTGATATCGGAAACGGCACATTACGAATTCCTCTCACAAGCGGAGCCAGTAAATCCATAACTATTACCGTTCGGGAAGGACACGGTCGGTATGCCGGCAACACGGCAAAATGGAAATTCACTTGCACGATTAGAAAAACATAACACAGAAAAAGCAGCATGGACGCTCCATGCTGCTTTTCTTATTGCTGAGGTAAATTGATATAATCGGTGATCGGCACGGTCTGCCACTCGTAGTCGGTATCGGTCACGTCCACGTAGCGAGCCACCGCCTGATCGTATTCTCTTTCCCCGATATATGCTCCGTTGTGCAGATAATAGCGAAACTCGGTTTCCCGCTCATACCAGTATGGCGACTCCTGCTTGATCTGCTCAACCTTTTGCGGATTGTCGGGATATTCGGGTTCTAAATACAAGGTAAAGCCTCGGTAGTTTTCCTTGGGCGTTACCTCCTTGCCGTCATACCCCAGCACCTCGGTAAAGGCTTCGGTTTTGTCGCCGCCGTGGCGGTAAGCCCCTTGGGCTATCAGACAATGACGGCTATCGACCGTGTCATATTTAAGAAAGATCAGCGCCCCGCCCATCGAGCCGCCGCCATAGGACTGCTCATGCAACAAGCACACCTTTTCATCCTGAATACCAAACAACAGACTTTGGCGGTAGTTGTATACCGATGACCCGTCGAGTTGCACTAACATCTCATACCGTCCGTCCTCATTCAGGTCAAACAGCATCGTCTGCATCTCGGTGCCGTCATCCACCCTATAGATGGTAGCACCCTGCAAGCCCCCGTCGGCAAAAAAACTCTCGTATGTTTCAATATCCTTCTGTTTCTGATCCTTTTTGAGAGCGCAACCGTTCAGTAGCAAAAGAACGGCCAAGCTCAACGCAAAGATTCGTTTCATAGACATCATACCTTCTGTTGTAAATATTTACGCACCAGATTGAGCGCACGGGCGGCGGCAAACTTGCGGATGATATTGCGGGTACGAGTCTTAGAACCCAAGCGGAATTCCTCTACCCATGTTCCGTTCTCGCCCGCCACGCCGACATAAACCAAGCCCACCGGCTTTTCCTCCGTGCCGCCGTCAGGCCCTGCAATGCCGGTAATACCAAGCCCGATATCGGCGCCCGAGAGTTTGCGCACTCCCTCTGCCATGGCCTTGGCCACCTCGGGACAAACCGCACCCTTTTCCGCAATCAGTTCGGCGGGCACGCCTAATAACTTAGTCTTAGCCTCATTGGCATAGGTCACCGTACCAAACCCGAAAATTTCACTTGCCCCCGCTAAATCGGTGAGAGATTTCGCAATCCACCCGCCGGTACAACTTTCGGCCGTGGCAATGGTCATGCCTCGCTCTTTGAGCATCTTCGACACCTGCTCCTCAATGCTCGTCACGTCAATGCCGTACACATAGTCGCCCATGCGGTGGCAAACCTCGTCCACCACGGGCGAAAGGATGCGCGCGGCATCGGCCTCATCCTCGGCCGAAGCGGTAATGCGAATCTCGGTTTCCACATCCTTGGCATAGGTGGCCACGGTGGGATTTTGCCCATCCAACAGATCAGACAGGGCATCGGCGCAGTCCGACTCCCCGATCTCCATCACCCGCACCCGACGGGAATAGAGTTCCTTGGCATCGCTCTTAGTCAGGTAAGGGCGTACCCCGCCCTCAAACATGGCCGTCATCTCTCTGGGCGGGCCGGGGAGCAT
>JAZKZU010000110.1:0-2268 GCA_045612825.1 Eubacteriales bacterium | reverse complement strand
GGCTATGTGGTTGACCATGCTCACAATTCGTCACAAAACCAAACACCGATCGTTTATGGTGGGGTTGCCGGTGGTAATATTGGCTCAAATTGCCCTCATTTTTGCGATTTTTCAAGCCGTTTTTTGAGAAAAACGGCTTATTTTTTTGCGTTTGGGCATACTTTTATGGGTGATTTTGCTTGAAAAAACGCATATTAATTTCATTTTTTATCATGTTAGCCTTGTTTGTTGGTATGGCCGCACGGCTGGTGTATCTGTCGGGCGGACGGGAGATTGCGCAGTATGCGAGTGTGACGGGAAGCCGTGTCATATCCGTAGGCATCAACGGGGCGAGGGGCGTGATTTATGACCGCAACGGTCGAGCGCTGGTGGGCGGCGAGGAGCGGGATGCGGTGTTGTGCGAGCCGATGTCCTTGGATAAGGAAGCGGCCGATTTGTTGCGGGCGCATGCGGTGGATATAACGCCGGAGGAACTGGATCGGGCCATCTCGGTGGGACGTCCCTTTTTGGCGTATGTAGATGCGCCGATCTCGGGGCGGGGCTTGACGGGCTTGCGGGCCTTGGCTCGGTACGGCGGGCTGGCGCAACATCTGATGGGGTATCTGGACAGTGCGGGGCATGGTGTAGTCGGCATCGAGGCGGCCATGGATGATGCGTTATATGCCGAGGGGTATGCCTACACGGCGCTGTTCACTTCCGATGCGGCACGGCGGGCTCTGTCGGGGTACGGCATTGCCTTTGAGGGGAGTGCCGCTCCTGTCAAAAAAGGGGTTATGCTGAGTTTAGATCGGGAGATACAGGAAATTTGCGAGGCGGTGGCCGAGGAAAAGGTGGCACGGGGTGTCATCTTAGTCAGTGATGTAAAAACCGGACAGGTTTGCGCATGGGTGTCCCGCCCGACCTATGATCCTTTACGGGTGGAGGAGTATCTGGAGCAGGGGGATGCCATGCTCAACAAGGCGTTACATTCCTACTGTTGCGGATCGATATTTAAGATTATTGTGACGGCGGCGGCCTTGGAAGCGGGCATCGAATTACCGAGGGACTATGTGTGTACGGGCGCTTTTACGGTGGGGGAGCACACCCTTTCCTGCGCCAAGAAAGAGGGGCATGGGGTGGTGGATGCCACGGCGGCTTTTGCTCAGAGTTGCAATCCTTATTTTTGTCATTTGGCCTCTTTGGTGGGGGCGCAAGGGGTATTAGCGATGGCGGAGGCATTCGGGCTGGGGCAGGCCACAGACTTTGGCTACGGGATCAAGACGGCCGAGGGACGGCTGCCCGCTCTGCGGGATTTATCGGTGGCGGCGGCCTTGGCCAACTTCTCGATTGGGCAGGGGGATTTGCAGGTAACGCCTTTGCAGGTATTGGAGATCGGTTCGGTTATTGCCAATGGTGGGGTGCGACAGTCGGTGCATCTGTTTGAGGGGATTCGGGATGAAAAAGGAAACCACACTTCGTTAATAAACAAAACATCATCTTTGCGTGTGGTTTCGGAAAGCACGGCGGCGCAGATACGGGAGATGATGGTGGCATCCACGCGGAGCGGTTCGGGCACGCCGGCGGCGGCTTCGGTGTATCACAGTGCGGTTAAGACCTCCTCGGCCGAGACGGGCATTTATGAGGACGGGAAGCAGGTATTGCATACCTGGGTGACGGGGTTTTATCCGGCCGAAGACCCGCAATATGCCATTGCCGTTCTGGTGGAAGGGGGACAGAGCGGGTACAGCAGTGCGGCGCCGGTATTCGGAAGAATTGTTGATCAAATGTACGGTTGCGGATTGATTGAGCCTGTGATATAATATACAGGATAGGAGGGGAGAGTATGAACCCCATATTTCCGAGGATGGACGGCATCCTGCCGTTGGAACAACTGGAGAAGCTGGGACGGGCGCACGTAGCGGTATTTGGTATCGGTGGCGTGGGCGGGTCGCTGTGTGAGGCTTTGGTACGGGCGGGGATCGGTGAGATCACGCTGGTGGACAAGGATGAGGTGGACGTGACCAACATCAACCGTCAGGTTTTGGCTTTGCACAGTACCGTTGGCCGCTCCAAGGTTGAGGTGATGCGGGAACGTTTATTGGATATTAACCCCGATTGTGTGGTGCACATTCGTCAGGAATTTTTTCTGCCGGAGTGTGCCGATACTTACGATTTTTCGCAGTATGATTACGTGGCCGATGCGGTGGACACGGTGACGGCCAAGTTGGAGATCATTATCCGTGCCAAGGCGGCCGACGTGCCTGTGATTTCGGCGATGGGTGCGGGCAA
>JAZKZU010000109.1:0-11615 GCA_045612825.1 Eubacteriales bacterium | reverse complement strand
ATTATATCAATACCGTCTATTTCAATTACCGTGCCTATGGCTTGGGTAAGGCGGCTGAATTGTATTTTAACAAAACGGTGCCGGAGCTGACTGCGGCCGAAAGTGCGGCCCTGTTCGGCATTGTCAATATGCCCGCCCTCTATGAACCCTACGACCATCCCGAGGAGAATACCTACCGTAAAAACCTCATCCTCAGCAAAATGCTGGATCTGGGGAAACTAACGCAGGCGGAGTACGATGAGGCCAAAGCTCAGGAACTTGTGTTTAACCCTAACGGTAAAACCATGGCTCTCTCCAGTACCTATTCCTGGTTTGTGGATACGGTAATCGATGATATCCTGCAGGATTTGCAGGAGCAAAAAGGTTATTCCGAAATGGCAGCCTCGAACTATCTGTTCAGCGGCGGTCTTCAGATTTATACCACGGCGGATATGCGTGTGCAAAACGCCTTGGAAGAGGTGTTTGCCGATGCCTCTACCTTCCCCGGTGACTCGCATGCCAAAGCCGATTATCAGGTGGCAACCCTGCTGATGGATCAGTCCAACGGCCATATCCTCGGCGTCATCGGCGGCCGCGGCGAAAAGAGCAGCCGTGATCTTAACCGTGCTACCTCCACCCGCCGTCAGCCCGGCTCGTCCATTAAGCCGTTGTCGGCCTACCTGCCGGCATTGGAGGCCAACGCCATTACCGAGGGTACGGTTGTCGACGATGCCCCCGTCACCATTCTTGGCGGCGCAGGCTACCCGCAAAACGCCAATCGCTATTATTACGGTAAAACCACCATGTTCGGCGCTATCCGCGAATCTCTGAACGCCTCGGCGGCTCAGGTCTTGCAGAAAGTCAGCATGGATAAGGCATACGATTTCTTAACCAAGAATTTGCACATGACCCTTACCGAGAATGACAAAAATCTTGCAGCTCTCTCTATGGGTGCTATGGATTACGGCGTATATCTGCGTGAGATGGTCGGCGGTTACGGCGCCATCGCTTCCGGCGGTGTCTATCATAAGCCCATCTCCTATACCAAGGTCGAAACCCAGTCGGGTCAGATTGTCTTAGAGAATAAAACCGAAGGTGAGCAGGCTTGCTCGGCAGAAAGCGCATGGTTGATGCAGGACATTCTGTACGACGGTGTGCAAAACGGTCTGGCTAAAAATGGTAAGTTAAGCATACCGCTGGCCGCCAAAACGGGTACTTCTCAGAATAACCATGATAAATGGTACGCCGGCTTTACTCCCTACTTCTCGGCCGCCCTGTGGGTTGGCTTTGATGAACCGGCAAACTTGGTGGATTACGGCGTGTCCGGCTACATTTCGCAGACCTTGTGGAAGCGTGTTATGCAGCATGTGATCAATAAGGTCGGCTGGTCCGGCAAGTCGCTCAACGCCCGCCCCGCCTCTCTGGTGCAGGAAACCGTTTGTTCCGATTGCGGTATGTTGGCCGATGCCAACTGCATGATCGATGTGCGTGGCAACCGCACCTTTGCCGCATGGTTTAAGAAGGATACCCTGCCCAAAGAAGCCTGTACCTGCCATGTTCCCATTTATATTTGCGATACCTCCGGTCAGATCGCTCATGATGCTTGCCCTGCGGCGCATCTGGCATCCATGATCGACGTGGTAAGAGAACACGGGGTCAATTTCCCCACAACCGATGCTCAGTACGTCTACCGTCCGGTGCCCGATGGCACGGCGCTGTCGTTGTCCGGCCCTGTCTGGAGTTCCGTCCAAAAGGAAGGAACCTTTGCAGGATATTCCACCTCCGGCGGCACCAATAACCACCTGTGCGCTTCTCATAAACGGTCCTCGTCGCCGAAACTGTATAACCCGAATGTGATATACGATCCCGATGAGTTTACCGTTACCATGCCCGATAGCGGCAAGGGTTATACCATGTCCCCCGGCGCCAATACGGCAGTAAAGGTCATGGAAGGGGAGAGCTTCACCTTCTCGGTCAAGGTATCCCC
Source organism: Eubacteriales bacterium (assembly GCA_045612825.1). Taxonomy (GTDB): domain Bacteria; phylum Bacillota; class Clostridia; order Oscillospirales; family UMGS1783; genus CAKSHC01. The sequence goes on along the minus strand of JAZKZU010000109.1, from coordinate 9,649 downwards.
TGGTTATGAATTAAAAGGAGTTTGGGCAGCAGATCAATCGCTCTCGCCTATCAAACAGAGCGGATCCCAAACCAAAACTTATACGTTCTCCATCGATCCGGTCACGAAGGACTACAACATTCGTGTCGATGTGGTTTTGACAAATGCCGCAACGGTGACCCTGCCCTCGGGCGAAGGGTATACCATTACCAGCCACAGCGGTGATGTTGTCGTAAAAGGCACTCGCTATTCCTTGACAATTCAGATGCAATCGGGTTATACTTTAACGGAGGTGTCAACCACCGGCAAGGCCAACGGGAAAGTCATCCATTCCCACGTTGAAGTCGTAGACACCGCAAAGTACACCTATCGGTTTAACGTCACCGAGGATGTTCAGGTAACGATTAAAACAAGGAAAAACTAAAAATATGCCCTGCTTTTGCGGGGCAGGATATGCGCCCGTAGCTCAGTTGGATAGAGTGTCAGACTCCGACTCTGAAGGTCGCTGGTTCGAATCCAGTCGGGCGTACCAAAAATCCCGAATGCGTAAGCGTTCGGGATTTTACTTTTTACAAAACCCGCATATCCGCTCAAACCCACCGCATAAAGTAAATCCGTTGACATGGTCAATCCCCATGAATACAATGGGCTTGGGGAAAGGAGGAAAAGATGAAATATAAAATTGAAATTCACGAAAACCAAAAGGAAGATATCATTATTTATGCCAAAGCCCCAACCGATACCCTCCAAAAAATCGAAGCGCTTTTAGAGGTACAGCAAGGCGAACTGTTCGGCTATGCAAAGGGAGATACCGTGAAACTAAACGGGGAAGACATTTGTTGTTTCCTTGTGGAAGCGGGCAAGGTCTATGCCCTGACCGAGCAGGAACGCTGGCAGGTCAAAGAACGGTTGTATCAACTCGAACAACAGTACGAAAAATCCTTCGTTAAGATCAACCAATCCTGTCTGGTCAACCTCTCTGCCATAGCAAAATTCCAATCCTTTATCGGCGGTTCTCTTTCGGTCGTTCTGAAAAACGGGTATCAAGACTATATATCCCGACGTCAATTAAAATCAGTAAAAGAAAGGATGAAATGGTAATGAATCCATATCTGAAAAGTTTTCTGCATCGAGGCCTGATCTTCGGCGGATTCGGCCCTGTGGTCACCGGCATCATCTATGCCATTCTGGATTGGTGTCTGCCTCAGGTGGCAATCAGCGGTACCGACCTGTTTGTCATCATGATTTCCACCTATCTGTTGGCCTTTGTCCATGCCGGCGCCAGTATTTTTAATCAGATCGAACATTGGCCGATTGCCAAATCTCTGCTGTGCCATTTTGGTTGCCTTTATATCGCCTATCTGGTGTGCTACGCCGTCAATCGCTGGATTGCTTTTGACCTTATGGTGGTGCTGATCTTTAGCGCCATATTTGTCGTTACCTATTTTGTGGTCTGGTTTACCGTGTATATCATTATAAAAATCACCGAAAAAAAACTAAACGCCAAAATCAAACCGTTGTGATTTTGGCGCTGTCATGATATACTTGTCATGGGGGTGATACCGTGTACTGCGATCTGCATACCCATTCTAAGGCTTCGGACGGCAGCTATACTCCGTCGATGCTGGTGGAATTGGCAAAACAAACCAATCGCGTCATAGCCTTGACCGACCATAATACCGTTGTCGGCCTGCCCGAATTTATGGCGCAAGCACAAAAAATGGGCGTAACCGTCGTGGGCGGTGTCGAACTCTCTACCGAGTATGAGGGGCAGGAACTGCATCTGCTTGGCCTTTTCGTGGAGGAATCCTATTACGATACGATCGAAAACTGGACCGATGAGTTTTGTGCAAAAAAAGAGATCAGCAATCGGCAAACCATCGAGCGCCTACGCATGGACGGATATGCCGTTGACTATGCCGACATGGTCAGCCAAAAGGGTCAAAATATAAATCGTGCCCATATCGCCGATGCCCTCTGTCGCGGCGGCTATGTTGCCTCGATCAAGGAAGCCTTCGATACCCTCTTGGGGGAAGAACATGGCTATTACATCCCACCCGTACGCCCCTCCTTTTTTGACGCCTTGGCCTTCTTGCGGCAGGTGAGAGCCGTACCCGTTTTGGCCCACCCCCTCAAAGATATGGCGGAGCAGCCGCTTTGTCAGTTGTTAAAACGGGCAATCCCCAAAGGGCTGGTCGGCATGGAGATCTATCATTCTTCCTATGACCAAGATCAAGGCAAAACCGCCGCCGAGATCGCCAAGACTTACGCCTTGCTCCCCAGCGGCGGCAGTGATTTCCACGGTAGCCGTAAACCCAACACCCCATTCGGGATTCCCGAGATTCCTCGGCAGGTTTACGACGAGTTGTTGCAATATAAAAATTCAGCCTTTTAAAAAGGTCGTATTCGAGCGTGGTTGCGGGTTAAACCGATAGCCACGCTCATTCATTTGCGCCATCTTAATGAGTACCAGATTGATGTCGGTATCCAACTGCATCGAGGTCTGCAACACGTCGCATCCCTCCATGGCGCACTCGGCCACACTCTCATCATCCAGTAACAGAGCGGCCGCAAAGAGATTGGCCTCATATTCAGGACGGGAATTCATATCGTATAACATGAATTCCTGTATAATACTGCTGGTCGCTAACGGGCGGTGCAGTTGATCGTGCCCCAGTTCATGTGCGCATACAATCCGTCTGGTCTTTTCGTCCAGATTTCCGCTTAAAAAGATATACCGTTCTCCTAAAATAACTCGGTACATCCCCTTGAGTGACACAAAATTATCCACAATCTTAACGTGCGCCCCTAAGGCTTCGGCAATCGCAAAGGGATCGCGTGTGCCGAATCGGTCTACCAAATCCTGCGCCAAATGGTGTATGTACTGTTGCGCCATGCTTATCCCTGCTTCTTGCCGTTGCGAGCCTTGGCATCCCAATAGGCTTCCATAATGGCCTGCATCACGGCATCCTTATCGTCCTCGCTCAGTTCACCGCCGGCAAATAATCCACCCACGGCATTTACCAACTCCATCGCCTGCAACGCCGAGCGCCCGCCCAACTTTGCCGCCGCATTGATAAATAAATCCTCATCACTGAGCATCGATTCGCTCGTTTCATTGAAAATCGAACCAATGTGCACCAACACATCCGCCGTCGGAATTCGCTCGCACTTCTCATACCGCTGTACCGTGCGCAACGACACCCCCAGCATATTGGCCAAATCGGTCTGGCTTAAATGTGCGCCTTCCCGCAACTGCCGTATCTTTTCACCACATCTCATACTTTTGTACTCCTTTTTGTTGTGACCATACGGTCACTTATATGATACCCCATTCGGTCACATTTGTCAAGAAAAATTTTGCCGGAAGAAACCTTCCGGCTTTTACTTAGGATAGAATTTGCGCAATCAAGGTCTGCGTATAGGCATCAAGGGCCGAATAATCAATCGTACCCTTGTAAAACTCCTCCAAGCAATCATGCTCCTTGTGGCAGGCCGAAAGCAGATCGCACGCCTCCTTGAGAATCTCATCCCGACTGCGCCGTAAAAAGGCAAGCTTCGCCTTGTGCTGCTCCTCGATGACCGTGTCTAAGAAGCGTGACACGTGAATACGGCAGTAAGGCTGCGCCTCCATTTTGTGCATGCTGTTGGATAGGCAAAGCATCAATCCCGCATCGGGCAGAATCAACTGGGTTAACTGATCGGGCATAAGGGGAGAATACCCGCTGATGATGCGGTGATTGGCCTTGATGGCGCGCAACCGCACAACCTCCAACATACGGGAGAGAATTCCGTACTCATCCTCCAGCACCAACTGCCGCTCAATCCCCAAACGGCTCGGCGGATAAAAGGTAACCCCCTGCGGCGTGAAGGCCGAAAAGAACCGCTTTTCTTCCGTGGCCGTGCCAATGCGTGAGCGAATGTAACGGGCGCATAGCCGATCCGTATAGCCCCGCAGCTTGGCTCGGTTGAGCAGGGTAGCGCCGATACTCGTCAAATCTCGTTGCAACCGCCCCGCCGCCCCTAAGTAAAGGTAAATGCGAGAGTATAAATTATGAATGGTCTGATTGGTCTTCTTAATCTGCGCCGCCTGCGCCGTCAACCGCTCATGATCCCAGAATTGGTACAAATCCACCAAACGCCCCACCGCCCCCGGTAACGGCGGCTCTACCACGTGCGGCGGCGTGCCGTCGAGAATGCAGGTGTTGGTCAGCGCAAGGTAAACGGCATCTAAAGAATCGGGATCGGAGGAACAATGGAGCAACTCCACATCATACCCTTTTTCACAAGCGCCTTGCGCCACTTTTCTCATCAACGTGCTCTTGCCGGTACCCGGCCCGCCTTTGATTACAAAAACACGGGTGCGCCCATCGACAAAATCTCGATAAAAGGAGGCAAACCCCGATTCGCTGTTAACGCCTAAAAAACTTTCGCCGATAATACCCATCTGATTCACTCCCAAGAAAATTGATCTCGATACATTTTATTGGGAAAGCCTTGTATTTGTTACCCGCCTTGTGGTATAATAAACAAAATCACGGAGGTGATCTCATGCTCGAAGGCGGAAGACTTCATGAAAAAGAGGATGTAAAAATCCTGATCCTATATACCTTAAGTAAGCTCAACCGTGCCATTCCCACCCATGCCATGGTCGATCTCTTTCTCAATTCCGAGATCGTAGAGTATTTTACCTTAAAAGAGGCCATCGATGAATTGATCGGCACCGGCCACATCGCCGTTGATGTCGAGGAAGGTGTTACTGTGCTGACCCGCCTCGGCTACGAAGCGGTAAAAGAATTAGCGCCCCGCCTGCCCGTCTGGGCAAGAGAGCGCGTCATTCAGGGCGCTATGGAGCTGTTGAGTAAGGTTGATCGCCGCAGCGGCACCCATGTCCGTACCTTTGAACGGGACGGCCAGTACATCGCCGAATGTTCGCTGACCGACGGGGAAGACCTCCTCTTTAAACTGGAAATCGCCCTGCCCTCGCAGGAATTCGCCTTTTCCACCGGCGAAAACTTCAGAGATAACGCCGCCGATATCTATCGGATGCTCCTGCAAAAACTCTCCGGTCCCTATCAAAATAACTTCTAAAAAAATCCACCCGTATGGGTGGATTTTTCTTATAAAAGTCGAATACCGGCCTTTTCGCACGCCGCTATCGTGTCCTTGTCCCAAATGCTCGATTGCACCTCACCAATGTGTGCGCAACCCAGCATCAGCATGCTCAAACGGGACTGTCCGATACCGCCGCCAATGGTCAGCGGTAACTCGTTATTCAACAGCATTTTATGGAAGGGGAGGGAACGCCGGTCGTCACAACCCGCAATCCGCAACTGCCGATCCAGCGACTCGGCATCCACGCGAATACCCATCGAGGAGATCTCCAACGCCCGTCCCAGCACGTCGTTCCAGAAAAAGATGTCACAGTTGAGCGACCAATCATCATAGTCGGGCGCACGCCCGTCATGCGGCTTGCCCGACCGCAAAGCCCCGCCGATCTGCATGATGCATACCGTGCGAGACTCCTTGGCAATGGCACTCTCCCGCTCGGACCCGCTCAGATCGGGATATCGATCCTCCAGCTCCTGCGTCGTGATAAAGGTAACCTCACGCTCCAACTCCACCCGCAACTGCGGAAACCGCACGTGCAGCCGATCGTTGGTATCGCAAATGGCCCGTACAATGGCCCGTACAATCAATTTCAGATAATCGAGATTGCGGTTGTCCTTGGTGATAACCTTCTCCCAGTCCCATTGATCCACGTAAATGGAATGAATGTTATCCAAATCCTCATCACGCCGAATGGCGTTCATATCGGTGTATAACCCGTTGCCCACATCGAAATGATACCGCTTGAGCGCTAATCGCTTCCACTTGGCTAAGGAATGAACCACCTGCGCCTCCGCGCCCACGGCAGGCACATCAAAGGATACCGGGCGCTCGTAACCGTTAAGATTGTCGTTAAGACCCGAATCCTCGGTAACAAATAAAGGCGCCGAAACACGCTTGAGGTTAAGCGCCGCCGAGAACTCCTCTTGGAAGGTCTCCTTGATATAGGAAATGGCCCGCTGGGTGTGATAAACGTCCAGCACCGGCGCATATCCGTCGGGAATGTAGATCTTGTTCATCTTATCTTACCTTGATCTTACCTACAATCTTCTTGCAGGCCACAGGCTGATCCATCATGTCACCGGGCATATGCACATCCTGCGGATACAGTACCATAAAATACCCCGGCTTCATGGCTACACGATCCACGTCGCAGTCATAAAACCAGCAATCCTTGCCGTCTTTGCAGTCAACGGCAACCATGTCCTCGGTCAGCGGTGCTACGCCGATGTATTCTTCACCCTCAACCATGATCTGAATGTCAATGTAATCCCGATGCGCTTCGCTAAGCGTCATGGCTGCAGACTCATATTCGTTTACTACATAGAAATCTTCGCCATCCAGCTCATGCCGTCCCGCCGTCAACGCCGAAAAATCCAGCGAAGCAAAAAACTGCAAAGCCGGGTAAACCGAAAGTCCCTTATACGAATCAATATTTTTCAAACTGTCAAAAATCATGATGATCTTCTCCCCGTGTTTTCATGTAGAAAAGGCACTTGCTTTCGCAAGTGCCTTTTCTGGTGCCGGTGGTGGGAGTCGAACCCACACGATGTCACCACCAACGGATTTTGAGTCCGTCACGTCTACCAATTCCATCACACCGGCGGATAATACCCTAATATTATAAGGCATTATTTCCATTTGTGCAAGTCTTTTTTTTATATTTTTTGCAAGTTTGCGTAATTTGCCATGATTTTCTTAACCTGCGCCCCGAATTGAATCTCCAGCATGCAGTCATTAGCCATGGGCTTAACCGAAAGTATCGTGCCCACGCCAAATACACGGTGCTTCACCTGCTCACCTACCACGTATTCCACCGTCGGTGCATTGGCTTTCGTAGTGGGTCTGGCATTGGCCGCCTGTCGAAGCGTAAAGGATGGCGTATTCTGCGGGCTTAGATTTCTCGCCCGTTGCTCAGCCTGCCGCTCACCCTCAGGCGCACCGCTCTTAATGTATAACTCTTGCGGAATCTCATCAATAAAGCGTGACATCTGCGGATAGAGCGTCGTGCCGTACAGCATACGCATACGGGTGTAGAGCAGGGTAAGAGTCTTCTTGGCTCGGGTAATGCCTACGTAGCATAACCGCCGCTCCTCCTCAATCCCGCCTTCCTCATCCAGCGACATCGAGGACGGGAACAACCCCTCCTCCATACCGGGTAAAAAGACGTGATTGAATTCCAACCCCTTGGCCGTGTGCATCGTCATTAAGGCCACACTCTCATCCGCCTGCTCATAATCATCTGCATCGCTCAGCAGGGAGGTGCGCTCCAAAAACCCGAATAACGTCGGATTTTCTTCCCCTTGCATGTATCGCACAATGGCCGAGTTAAGTTCGGCAATGTTCTCAATGCGGTCTTCATAACTCTCATCACTCTTGAGCGCCTCGGCATACCCCGTGCGCTCCAATACCTCCTCAATGAGGGTGTTGAGCGGATTGCACTCGTTGTAAGCAATCAGATCCACCATCATCATCGCAAAGCCTTTGAGTTTCTCCCGTGCACGGGACAGGCTGGGGTACTCGTCGGCCCGACGGCAAACCTCCAGCATCGAACAGTTTTTCGCTTCGGCCACCCCCGCCACCGCCGCCACCGTCGTATCCCCAATGGCACGCTTGGGCTCATTGATGATGCGCCGTAGACGCAGGTCATCGGTCGGGTTCACGATCAGGCACAGATAGGACATGATATCTTTTACTTCCTTGCGGTCAAAGAAGCTCTGCCCGCCAATGACACGGGCGGGAATGCGATGGGAGCGCATCGCCCCTTCAATGGCTCGGCTCTGGGCGTTGGTGCGGTAGAGGACGGCGCACTCGTTGTAAGGCACGCCCTGCTGGTTGTGCAGTTTTTCAATGGCCGCCGCAATCGTATCGGCCTCGTGTCCTTCATCGTAAGCACAGCATACCGAAATGGTCTGCCCCTTGCCGTTCTCGGTCCATAACGACTTGCTCTTGCGCCCCACGTTGTTGGCAATTACGTGATTGGCCGCATCCAGAATGGTCTGGGTCGAACGGTAATTGCGCTCTAATTTAATGACAGTAGCGTTATCAAACCGCTCCTCAAACATCAGGATATTTTCAATGGTCGCCCCGCGGAATCGGTAAATACTCTGATCATCGCCACCCCCTACGCCCAGGTTGCCATCCTTCTTGCGAAGCAGGGAAACCAGCTGGTATTGCAAGGGGTTGGTGTCCTGATACTCGTCCACCAATACGTGATCAAACCGATTCATCCACATTTGCCGTGTCTCGGGGAAGTCTTGCAAAATCCGCACGGTCAACAGGATAATATCATCAAAATCCAAAGCGTTGGCCTTCTTCAAAGCCAAACAGTAGGACTCGTATAGGCTTGCGATCTGCTTCATGCGGGGCACCATTTCGTATTGCTTGCGCATCTCGTCGGGTGTCACGCAGGAGTTCTTGGCGTTGCTGATGATGGACAGCACGTTTTTGGGCGCATATAATTTCTCGTCCAACCCATGCCTAGAAATGCAATCCTTAATCACCCGTCGGGAATCGGTGGTGTCATAAATGGTAAAGGAACGGTCATACCCTAACTTTTCAATCTCCTGTCTCAGGATGCGCACACAAGCGCTGTGAAAGGTCGCCGCCCAAATATCCAGCCCTGCGCTGCCCAGTTTTTGTTCCAAACGGGTCTTGAGTTCAGCCGCCGCCTTGTTGGTAAAGGTAATGGCCAAAATCCTCCAAGGTAAAATGGGCGCAAAACGAATCAGCTCGGTTACCCGTGCCGTAAGTTCGGGATCGGGCGCGGCCGCATACCGCGCCATCGCCGATAAGTCCTCCATCGTCAAATCCGACGGAACGTGATCAGCATGATAGGTATTGCCGTAACGAATGAGATATTCAATGCGGGATACAATCACCGTCGTCTTTCCCGAGCCTGCACCGGCCAAAATTAAAAGCGGCCCGTCAGGGGCAAACACGGCACGGCGCTGTTCGGGATTGAGAAATCCGTATTCCCGATTCAGTATTTGTTTTTTCAGTGCAAGAAAACGTTCCTTCATTTTTTCCTCCGAGGTGGATCAGCGGCTGATGATTTTGCAGTATTAAGGGAAGCAATCAGCATCTTCTTGATTTCCATACAATGATTCAGAATGGTTTGATCTTCATAATAGCCGCCCTCTATGAGAAGTTCTAACCAATATTCACTTTCCGAACATTCCTTGAGTGCAATCTGGAGTTTCGCAATAAAGTCAGCCTTGCCATGAGCATAGAAGGCTTCTCGGATATTTGCTCCGATACTGGTGCCGGAGCGCAATAGCTGCTTGGATAAGACCGACTCCTTTTTTTGTGCTTCTAACCGTATTGCAGACCTTTATGATATCCAAAGCAAATTTTTTTGATTTATCAAGTAATAGGGTGGCCATGAAAGCTCCTTTATGGGTTACTTATTTACTATTCACTATTACCTATTACTTTCCAAAAATCGGCTATTGGTGAATAGTGAAGAGTGAAGAATGAATAGGTAATAAGTAAAAATCGGCAAGCGTTACAAACACTTGCCGATTTTTGGTGACTCACCGGGGACTCGAACCCCGGACCC
>JAZKZU010000108.1:0-2732 GCA_045612825.1 Eubacteriales bacterium | reverse complement strand
CATGGTCATGCCGTCCTTGGCGAGAGTTTTCATAACGTCGAGCACCTCGCCCACCATTTCGGGGTCGAGCGCGCTTGTCGGCTCGTCAAAGAGGAGCACTTCGGGCTCCATGGCCAGCGCGCGGGCGATGGCCACACGCTGTTTCTGACCGCCAGAAATCTGCGAAGGACGGGCCTTGACGTAGGGGAGCATGCCCACCTTTTCGAGGTAGAACAGGGCACGCTCGGTGGCTTCCTTTTTCTTGCGGCCCAAGACCGAGGTCTGGCCGATGACGCAGTTTTGGAGCACCGTCATATTATTAAAGAGGTTAAACTGCGGAAAGTCCTTGCCTATACGGGCTCGGTAGCCCGTCACGCCGCCCTTGATGGTCTTGATATTCTCACCGTGGTAGAAAATATCGCCCGACGTAGGGGTTTCCAGCATATTGATGCAGCGAAGCAGGGTCGATTTTCCCGAACCCGAAGCGCCGATGATGCTGGTGACGTCGCCTTTTTTCACCGCAAAGTCAATATCCCGCAGCACCTCGTGGCTGCCGAAGGACTTGGACAGATGCTCAATGCGTAAAATCTCTTCCATCATCTCGCCCCCTTCTTTTTGACGTAGGTGGTCATACCGCTGGTGTGGGCCAGGGTATCGGTGGTGGACACGTCGTAAATCTTATGCCCGTCCATCTTCTTTTCCCACCAGCGCAGCAGCAGCGAGAAGAAGATCGTCATGCACAGGTACATAACCATCTCGATCACGGCCGAGGGGAAGTACAGGTAGTTAGAGCCCGTAACCGCCTTGTGCACGGCGAACAGCTCGGCATAGCCGATCACGAACATGACCGAGGTATCCTTGATATTGATAATCAGGTTGTTGCCGATCTGGGGCAGAATGTTACGCAGGGTCTGCGGCAGAATGACGTGGGTCATGGTCTTGACATGGTTCATGCCGATGGCTTTGGCACCCTCGGTCTGGCCCGGGTCGATGGACAGGATACCGCCACGCACCGTTTCGGCCATGTAGGCGCCCGTATTGATCGACACCACCAAATAGGCGGCGGTGATCATATCGACGGGAGTATTGAGAAAATACGGAATGCCGAAATAGACAAAGATGGCCTGCAGGATCATTGGCGTGCCACGGAAAATCTCCACGTAGGCACGGATGATGCCACGCACCACCCAGATAACCCCCTTTTTGAAGGGGTTATCCGATTTGGCGTAGGGAATCGTTTGTAAAATGCCGCAGATCAGGCCGATGATACAGCCGATGGCGGTGGCCACGACGGCCAGTTTGATGGTGTTCCATGCGCCGCCGAGGTATTGGGGGGCGTAGACACTCCATTGTTTGCCGATATCGGCAATTAACTTTTCAAATACGGACATATTTATTCGGCCAAAGGCTGGATGGCAATCGCCTGCGCCATCATGGTGTTGAAAGCGGCCTCGTTCATGGTGGAGAGAACCGCATCGAGCTTGGATTTCAGTTCGGTGTTGCCCTTCTTGACCGAGATGCCGATGTTGATATCCTCGTCGGACACTTCAAAGCCGTTCTCACCCTCAAACTCGATGAGCTTGAATTCGGGGAAGGCCATCAGAGCGGCGGTGGCGGTGGGCATATCGGTGCAGACAAAGTCCACGTCGCCGGTGCTCAGCGCCATGAGCATGGTCGAAGCGCTGTCCTTAGCCGTCTGAATATCGGCGCCCTCGATCTGAGGCAGGCAGGAATCGTACCAGATGGTGCTCATCTGGCTGGTGCAACGGTAGCCGGAGAAGTCATCCAGTTTGGTGGCGGAAGCCAAAGGCCCGTCGGCCTTAACCAGACAGCAGATGGTGGCGTACAGGTAGGGGCCGGCAAAGTCGACCTGCTCCATACGCTCGGCGGTCATCGACTGGCCGGCGATAACGGCGTCCACCTGACCCGACATGACGGCGGGAACCAGACCTTCCCAATCGAGGCGAACGACTTCGAGCTTCCAGCCGTTGGCTTCGCACAGCTTCTTGGCCATCATCACGTCGTAGCCGTTGGCATATTCGTTAGAGTCCTTGATGGGCACAGCGCCGTTACTATCATCGGCCTGTGTCCAGTTGTAGGGAGCGTAGGCACACTCCATGGCGACGGTGAGCACGCCGTCTTCCACGCCGGTCTTGGGGGTGGCATCGCCGCAGGCAACCAGCGAGAGGGCCAGCAGGGCGACAAGGATGAGGGATACAATCTTCTTCATTTTTCTTCTTCCTTTCAAAATAAAAAGGACAGCGATGCGCTGTCCATAGAATACAACAACACATAGCACAACGCACGGGGCGACAGTCTGCAAGGTATTCCCCCGCAACCCAGCAACTCGGCGCTTGGCATCACCGACCGCTTCGGCGGCCTCCCCTTTCCCGCTCGGCATTTGCCAAGCACGAACGGTACTGATGAAGCCCGCACCTCTATGGTGTTATTATTATATAAGTAAGAGTCCCTCTTGTCAATAATAAATTCAGAGAAAGCGAAGCTTTCCACTTTGTAAAGCCTTCCCCTTGAGGGGAAGGTGGCACGCCATTTCTGCCGAAGGCAGCATTGGCAAAGCCAATGTGGCGTGACGGATGAGGTGCTTGCTGGCCTCATCGATTTATATTGCCACCACCCTCCATACTCTCTGCGTATCGGAAAGGCGGTGGCAATTTTAATGTTTCCTATCCGGACGGCACCTCATCAGTCTCGTCGCTTTGCTCCTCAACAGCTTCCCCTCAAGGGGAAGCCCT
>JAZKZU010000107.1:0-4390 GCA_045612825.1 Eubacteriales bacterium | reverse complement strand
GCCAGCCAGCCACGGTCGCCAAAGCCACCGTTGGACCAGATACCCGAGGTATAGTCCATGATGAAATACAGGCCGCCAAGACCGGCAACCGAGCCGCCAAGAATGGTGGCGATATATTTATACTTGGTGACATTGATACCGTCGGCATCGGCCGTTGCCGGACTTTCGCCCACGGCACGCAGATTGAGGCCCACACGAGTGCGTGTCAGCACAATCGAGGCAATAATAGCAATCACGATCGCTACATAGGCCAAGAAGCCGTAGGAGAAAAAGACAGTTCCTACAATGCCCCACTTTTCGGCAAAGGGCAGAGAGGCACGGAAGAAGTTGGACACCTCGGTCATGGCCAGCGAGCCGCCCTCGCCATAGAGGGTAGCCAGCGAACCGCCGAAGAAGTTACCGATGCCGACGCCCATGGTGGTAAGAGCCAGACCGGTGACGTTCTGATTGGCACGCAGCGTAATGGTTAAAAACGCATAGATCAAGGACATAAGCGCCGAGCCGGCCAAGGCGCAAAGCAACGGAATGAGGATGCCTAAGAAAGGCTGAACCACCCCGACGGCCTGCTTATAGAAGAAGGCGCCGATGATACCGCAGACACCGCCGACATACATGATACCGGGGATGCCGAGGTTGAGGTTGCCCGACTTTTCGGTGATGATTTCACCCGTTGAGCCATAGAGCAGAGGAATGCCCTGCATAACTGCACGGCGGATAAAGGAAGCGATAATCTCCATCAGGCGTTTCCTCCTCTCTTGCGGAAGTTGATCTTATAATTGATGAAAAATTCGCAACCGATGATAAAGAACAGAATCACACCGGTTAGAATATCGGCAATACTGGTATTGAGGCGCAAGGAGGTAGCAATCTCACCCGCACCACGCTGGAGGAAGATGATCAGGAAGGAAGCCAACACCATCATAAAGGGATTGAACTTAGCCAACCACGACACGATGATGGCGGTAAATCCGTCGCCGCCGGCGGTGTCGGCAGATATCGAATGGTCGGTACCCGAGACAAGCAACAGACCGGTCAAACCGCAGATGGCGCCCGAAATGGCAACGGTACGGATAATGACCTTTTTTACGTTGATTCCGCTGTAGCGCGCGGTGTTTTCACTCTCACCGACAACCGAGATCTCATAGCCCTGCTTACTGTATTTGAGATAGATATACATGACTATCGTAACAACGGCAACAATGAGAATATTGAGCAGATATTTCTGACCAAACAGTTCGGGCAACCAGCCGATCTTCGATTGCATATTGATAACGCCGACCTGACCCGAACCCTTGGGATTTTCCCAAAGTACGATAAAGAAGGCAACCAGCTGCATGGCCACATAGTTCATCATCAAGGTAAAGAGCGATTCATTGGTATTCCACTTGGCCTTAAAGAGTGCGGGAATGACCGCCCAGATAGCGCCGGCCAGCATACTGGTCACGAACATGACGATCAGCAACAGCGCCGTCGGCATTGCATTTCCGACGTAGATCATACAGGCCGCCGAAGCCAGACCGCCGATGAGTACCTGACCCTCGGCACCGAGGTTCCAGTATCGCATCTTAAAGGCGGGAGTAACGGCCAAGGCAATACACAGCAAGATGGCTACTTCCTGACTGGCCATCCACACCTTACGGGCCGAGCCAAAAGAGCCTTTGACGATAGCGCCGAAGAACTCGACGGGGTTAGCGCCCGTAATCAGCACAACCAGCAACGAACAGACCAGAATGGAGAGCACGATGGCACCGGCACGGATAGCGATACCGGTCCAAGTCGACACCCCGTCACGCTTGGTAATATGGACCAGAGGTTCACGATGTTGTTTCATTGTCATGCCTGATCACCTCCGTCATGCTTGGTCATAAGCAAACCGATCTCTTCTTTGGTAGCGGTACGGCCATCGACCACGCCGGTAATGCGTCCGCCGCCGATGACCAAAATCCGATCGCACAATTCCATCAGCACGTCCAAGTCCTCGCCGACAAAAATGACGGCTGTACCCTGTTCCTTTTGCTGATTGAGCAGATCGTATATCAAATAGGACGAGTTAATATCCAGACCACGCACCGGATAGGCCGCCATCAGCACGCTGGGCGCTGAAGCGATTTCACGACCAACCAGTACCTTTTGCACGTTACCTCCCGACAACCGACGTACCGGCGTGGACAAACCGGGGGTGACAACCTCCAGCTGTTCCACAATATGCTCAGCCAGATCGTGGGGGGCTTTACGGGAAACAAAGACCGAGTGACCCTTGCGGTAGGAGCGGAGCATCATGTTATCGACAATATCCATATTGCCGACCAGTCCCATGCCTAGACGATCTTCCGGCACAAAGGACAGGCGCACGCCCAGATCGCGAATCTGCAAGGGAGTCTTGTCCCGCAGATTATCCACATGGTCGGTCTTGGGGTTATGATACAGGATCTCGCCGCCGTCCAGGCTCTGAAGGCCGGCAATCGATTCAAGCAGTTCACGCTGGCCCGATCCGGCAATACCGGCGATGCCCAAAATTTCACCGCCATAGGCCTCGAAGGATACATCATTCAAAATCTTATGGCCATCACGGGTACGACATTCAATATCTTTAATTTCCAAACGCAGTTTCCGATCCACGGGGTCTTTACGCTCAATATTGAGCGCCACCTTCTTGCCCACCATCATTTCGGTCAGTTGCGATTCGTTGGTTTCCTTGGTGTTGACCGTGCCGACATACTTGCCCTTGCGCAGAACCGATACCCGATCGGACAGCGCCAAGACTTCGTGGAGTTTATGGGTGATGATGATAATGGCCTTATCGTCGTCACGCATACGGCGCAGTACGTCGAACAGTTTCTGCGTTTCCTGAGGGGTGAGGACGGCGGTGGGCTCGTCCAGAATCAGAATATCGGCGCCACGGTAGAGCACTTTAATGATTTCCACCGTCTGCTTTTCCGACACCGACATCTCGTAGATTTTCTTAAGCGGATCGATATCAAAGCCGTACTTGGCGGCAATCTCGGCTACCTTGGTGGCGGCCTGTTTGAGATTGAAGGTACCGTCAAGACCGAGGATGACATTCTCGGCGGCGGTGAATACGTCGACCAGTTTAAAATGCTGGTGGATCATGCCGATCTTATAGTCAAAAGCATCTTTAGGCGAGCGGATAACGACCTCCTCGCCGTTAATATAGATCTGGCCGTCATCAGGGAAATAGATGCCGGCGATCATATTCATCAAGGTTGTTTTACCGCTGCCGTTCTCGCCAAGGATCGAGAGAATCTCGCCCTTGTTGACCGAAAGGCTGACGTTGTTGTTGGCCACCACCTTGCCGAAGCGTTTGGTGACGTTTTTCAGTTGGATGGCTGCTTGGGACACGCCTGTTACCTCCTTTGGGTTTTTGAAAAAAGTCCGAGGGGACTCTTTTCAAAAATCAAAAGGAAGGCGGAGCAAAAATGCTCCGCCCTCGCATCTTGTCATCTTACTCGGACAGGAAGGTGATGCCGTCGATCTGGACATCGAAGTAAGGAGCCGAGCGGAATTCGCTTTCTGCGAAGTAGCCGTCCTTAATAACCTCGGTGTCGGGAGTGAAGGCGTCATCGGTGTCAACGTCAGCCAGATAAGAGGTCTGAGCCGCACCGTTAACGGTGTAGCTATCGGTGGCGAAGACCTTGATGGTGCCGTCCTTGAGGCCATTCATGACTTCGTCGAGCTTAGCCTGAGTACCTTCGGCAGCGGCTTCGGTGTTGAGCTGAGTGAGCTTAACCGAGCCGGTCTCGATGGTGCCGCAGTAGTCGGTAGGAATGGTCTCACCATTGGCAACGGCCTTAACGATGGTCTCGAAATAGGGCTGCCAATCGATGTAGGAAGAAATCAGAGCGGTCTTGGGGCAAGCGGCAATGGTAGAACCATTGTAAGCCACGTTAGGAACGTTAGCTTCTTCGCAAGCGGAAGGAGCGCCCATCGAGTCAGCGTGCTGAGAAACGAGCTGAGCGCCTCTGGAGATCAGAGTAACGGCAGCTTCCTTCTCCTTAGGTTCATCGTACCAAGTACCGGTGAAGATAACTTCCATGGTGGCTTCGGGAACAATGGACTTAGCGCCGAGGAAGAAAGAGGTCAGACCCGACTTCACTTCAGCGTAAGGCAGAGCGCCTACATAACCCATCTTGGTAGCGCCCATCTCTTTGAGCTTGAGACCGGCAACAACGCCGGCCAGGAAGCGGCCTTCATAGATGGAAGCGAAAGCGTTGTGGAAATTGGGCTGGTTGGCAGTGTGAGCCATGGTGCCGGTAGCGTGGCAGAACTGTACTTCCGGATACTCCTGAGCAGCCTGGAGCATATAAGGCTCATGGCCGAAGGAGTCAGCGAAGATGATGTTGCAACCGTCTTCTGCCAGTTCGCAGGCAGT
>JAZKZU010000106.1:0-1593 GCA_045612825.1 Eubacteriales bacterium | reverse complement strand
AAGGTGCCGGAGAAGATGGGGTTGTTCCCGTTACTGCCGACGTGGTTAGGCATAAGGAGTGAAACAAAGGCCTCCAGACTCACACTGCCGCCGCTATGGATGCCGGGACGGGATATGGCAAGGGCCAACCGCCCGCCAAGGGTACTGCTCATTCCCAAGGCCGAAATCACCAACGCCCCGACACAAAGCAGACAAGCCCCCACTTGTCCCCATCGTCCTTTCATAGCGATCACCTCCGACTCTACTGTATGCCAAAGATGGCGCGTCTATGACAACAGGCTATCCATATCCTCCACCGTCATGCCGTTATGCACGAGGTGGTTAATTGCATAGCCCAACAGCCGTGCGGCACGGCCGATGAGCAGGTCAATGCTTTTGGGTGTGACGATCAAGCCGTCCTCATCCTGTCCGCCCAAGGCGGCGGCCGAAATCACCATAGGGATGCCCAGCGCAATGACGGGGATGCCCATGGTTTGCCTAGATAATTCAAACCGACGGTTGCCGATGCCGCTGCCGGGGGTAATGCCGGTATCGGACAGTTGCACGGTGGCACACAGACGTTTTCGATCCATAGCGGCTAATGAGTCAATCACGATCATGGCCGACGGCTTGACGACATGACCGACGGCACGGATAATATCGGCGCTTTCCACGCCCGTTTGCCCCAGCACGCCGGGGGCGATGGCCGACACTTCGCCCAGCTTCATCTCCTCATACATCTGCGGCAGGCTGCTTTTAATATGGCGGGAGACGACCACGTGAGCGATCGTGCGAGGACCTAAGGCATCGGGCGTGACCGAGCCGTTACCCAGCCCTGCAATCAGCAAACTGTCAAAATCACCAACTAAGGAGCGCAATTCCTGCGCGACCGCCCAAATCATGGATAGGAGCGCTTGGCCGTCGGCGTGCTCCAATCCGTGACATTCGAGGGTGTGATAGCGCCCTGCACGGCGGTTTAATTGCTGTGCTTGCTCGTCATTGAGGAAAATTCTGCGAATTTTTACACCAAATGCCTCACTTTCACTTGACATTGGCGATTTTACGGAGTATAATTCAGGGTGTGCATCAATAAGTTCGCAAACAAGGTCGGTACGAAGGTTGTTCATAGTATTCACCTCTCAGATACTATGTCCGATCATGGGATTTTTATTCCTCTTCGTAAAAAAACTCTTGACTTTGCGGAATTATTATGTTTATAATTATAAGAATGAAAAAATGTAAGAGAGGTGCTTAGTTTTGCCGAACATCAAGTCTGCTAAGAAGAGAGTAAAGACCACCGAGGCCAGAACTCTTCGCAATAAAATGATCAAGTCTGATATGAAGACCGCCATCAAGAAACTCGATGCCGCTATCGTCGAGGGCAATAAGGAGACCATTGACACCACTTTCCGTGCCGCTGTCAAGACGGTTGATCAGGCTACGGCTAAGGGCGTTCTCAAGAAGAACACCGCTTCCCGTAAAAAGGCTCAGATGGCTATTAAAGTCAACAAGGCCAACGCGTAACTGCAATAAAAAAAGATCAGCCAAATGGCTGAGCCTTTTCTTTTTTATTCTCGAAACTCCAAGGAAATATCCATGGCCGCTACCGAATGG
>JAZKZU010000105.1:0-2456 GCA_045612825.1 Eubacteriales bacterium | reverse complement strand
CTTCTGCATCTGGGCTTCACGAATCTTAAAGCCGATCTTCTCAAAACGGGTGTCGGCCTCAGAGCGCAGACCGGCAGCCAGCAGGGCGGCATTGACCTTTTCGGCATACTCGTTCTGTGCTGTACCGACGGTCAAAACCTTGACCTGCACGGGCGAGAGCCAGAGCGGGAAAGCGCCGGCAAAATGCTCGGTGAGAATACCGATGAAGCGCTCAATCGAGCCAAATACCACACGGTGAATCATGACGGGACGGTGTTTCTCGCCGTCGGCGCCGGTATATTCCAGTTCAAACCGCTCGGGCAACTGGAAGTCGAGCTGGATAGTGCCGCACTGCCAGGTACGACCCAGCGCATCGGACAGATGGAAGTCGAGCTTCGGGCCGTAGAAAGCGCCGTCGCCCTCGTTGATGATGTAATCCTTGCCAATTTCTTCAATGGCGGCCTTCAGGGAGTTGGTGGCCTTCTCCCAATCTTCCAGCTCGCCCATGTGATCTTCGGGCATGGTGGACAGTTCGATCTGATAGGGGAAGCCGAACAGGGAGTAAACCTCGTCCATCAACTTCACAACGTTCTTGACCTCGTCCTTGATCTGGTCGGGGGTCATGAAGATATGAGCATCGTCCTGCGTGAAGCAACGCACACGCATCAGGCCGTGGAGTGCGCCCGACAGTTCGTGACGGTGCACCAGACCCAGTTCGCCCATACGCAAGGGCAGTTCACGGTAGGAGTGCATATTCTGCTTATAGACCAGCATACCGCCGGGGCAGTTCATGGGTTTTACGGCAAAATCCACATCGTCGATAACGGTGGTATACATATTATCTTTATAGTGATACCAATGCCCCGAACGCTCCCACAGGCTGCGGTTGAGCATCATGGGCGAGGAGATCTCCTGATAGCCGGCACGGGTGTGAATCTCACGCCAGTAGTCGATCAGTTTATTTTTGAGGATCATGCCCTTGGGCATAAAGAAGGGGAAGCCGGGGCCTTCGTCCATCATGACGTACAAGCCCAGTTCCTTGCCGAGTTTGCGGTGGTCACGCTTCTTGGCTTCTTCGATGCGGGTCAGATACTCTTCCAGTTCGGTCTTCTTGGGGAAGGCGATACCGTAGATACGGGAGAGCATCTTGTTCTTCTCATCGCCACGCCAGTAAGCGCCCGTGCAGGAGGTCAGTTTGATGGCCTTGATGGGGGCGGTGTTCATCAGGTGCGGGCCGGCGCACAGGTCGGTAAAGTCGCCCTGCTTATAGAAGCTGATGGCCTCGCCCTTGGCGGCGTGTTCTTCCATCAGTTCGATCTTGTAGGGCTGATCGGCCATGAGGGCACGAGCCTCGGCGGCGGGCAGTTCAAAGCGGGAGAGTTCCAAACCGCCTTTTGCCAACTTCACCATTTCCGCCTCGATCTGCTCGAGCTGTTCGGGGGTAAAGGGGGCGGGCACGTCGAAGTCATAATAAAATCCGTTGTCGATTGCCGGACCGATGGCAAACTTTGCCTCGGGGAACAGGTGCATAACCGCCTGCGCCAGCAGGTGAGAGGCGGTGTGCCAAAAGGTCTTTTTGCCTGCCTCGTCTTCAAAGGTGACGATTTCCACGGCGGCGTCTTCATTGAGTACGGTACGCAGATCGACCACTTCGCCGTTGACTTTAGCGCAACAGGCCGCCTTGTACAGACCCATGCCGATGGACTTGCAGACGTCGGCAACGGTGACGCCGGCTTCAAACTCTTTGACAACATTGTCACGCAGGGTAATTTTGATCATATCGTTTCTCCTTTTTGCGGGGTGGGAAAAATAAAAAATAGCCTTATCCCATCTTGCGACGGGGTAAGGCTATGCTCACGGTTCCACCCGAATCATTTACTCATTCTCGCTGTAACGGGCACACCCGCCGTGCATTTGACACGGACTCGAAGAGCGGTATCCATTGCTATCTTTCGCATAGGCGGCTTACACCTACCCGCCCTCTCTTGGATGCGACCGATTGCGGCTTCTCTTCTCAACGCTTTGGGTTAATTTTATACCCTTTTGCGACAAATGTCAAGAGGAAAGCCGACGGAAGTTCCGTCGGCTTTTGATTTATTCTTCGATATTGAGGTCGAGGCGGAGTTCTTCAAGCTGCTTGGGATTGACGGGGGAAGGGCAATCGGTCATGAGTTCCGAAGCGTTCTGTACCTTGGGGAAGGCCATGACGTCACGAATGGAGTCGGCACCCGTCATGAGCATGAGCAGGCGGTCAAATCCATACGCCATGCCGCCGTGGGGCGGTACGCCGTACTTGAAGGCGTCGAGCAGGAAGCCGAACTGCTCCTGCGCCGCTTCCTCGGTAAAGCCGAGAGCCTTGAACATACGGTTTTGCAGGTCACGGTCGTAGATACGCAGCGAGCCGCCGCCCAATTCCACGCCGTTGAGCACGATATCGTAGGCCTTGGCGCGAACCTTGCCCGGATCGGATTCGAGAT
>JAZKZU010000104.1:0-2567 GCA_045612825.1 Eubacteriales bacterium | reverse complement strand
CGCATGGTGTCCTCGTCATGCTCTACTACAAGCAGGGTATTGCCCAAATCCCGCAATTTTTTCAGAGTGGCAATCAGTTTTTCGTTGTCCTTTTGATGTAGGCCGATACTCGGCTCATCCAGAATATAGATAACCCCCATCAGCGACGAGCCGATCTGGGTCGCCAGACGGATGCGCTGGCTTTCCCCGCCCGACAGGGTGCCCGCCGAACGAGCCAGACTTAAATAGTCCAAGCCCACCGACACCAAAAAGCCCAGCCGCTCCTTGATTTCTTTGAGAATCTGAGCGGCAATGATTAACTCCTTCTCGGTCAGCGTCAGCCCTTCGATAAAGGAAAGCAGATCGGAAATGGACATCAGCGTCAGTTCATAAATATTCTTTCCGCCCACCGTTACCGCCAACGCCATCTTGTTTAAGCGATGCCCGTGGCAATCGGGGCAGGGAATGGTCGACATGAAATTCTCCAGCTCACTGCGCATGAAATCGGAGGTCGTTTCCTTATAACGTCGCTCCAGATTGTTGACAATACCCTCAAACGGCGCATCGTACTCCGAATTGCCGCCGCCAAAGGGACGTTTCAGATGCAGTTTTTTTGCACCCGTGCCGTATAATACGGCATTTTTGCCCGCCTCGGGAATGTCGGCAAAGGGGGTGTCAAGGGTAAATCCGTACTCCTTGGCGATGGCCGAGAAATACATCGTACCGATGGAGGCGGGGTCTTTGGCGTTCCAGCCGCTGGCCGTAATCGCCCCGTCACGCAACGAGAGCGACTTGTCGGGCACAACCAAATCGGGGTCAACCTGAAGTAAAGTACCCAATCCCGTACAGGACGGGCAGGCGCCAAACGGATTGTTAAAGGAGAACAGACGAGGGACTAATTCCTCGATGGTCACCTCATGATCGGGGCAGGCGTATTTTTGGGAAAAGAGGATACGCTCCCCGCCAATAATATCCAGCACCACCATGCCGTTACCGATCTTGGCGGCCGTTTCGGCCGAGTCGGCAATGCGCCCACGGGCTTCTTCCTTGATGACAATGCGGTCAACGATAATATCAATATTATGCTTTTTGTTCTTATCCAGCGGGATTTCTTCGTCCAGATTATACTGGATGCCGTCCACCACCGCACGGGCAAAGCCGCTTTTACGCATATCGTCCAGCAACGAGCGGTACTCGCCCTTGCGCCCACGGATGACAGGAGCGATGATCTGTGCCTTAGTGCCCGCCTCATGGGATAAGATGCGATCAACAATCTGATCAATGGTCTGCTGGCGGATCTCCTTGCCGCAGATGGGGCAGTGGGGCAGGCCGATATTGGCGTAAAGCAATCGCAAATAGTCGTAAATTTCGGTAATGGTGCCCACCGTCGAGCGGGGGTTCTTGGAGGTGGTTTTCTGGTCAATGGAAATGGCGGGTGAGAGGTTCTCAATGCCGTCCACGTCGGGCTTGTCCATCTGCCCCAAGAATTGGCGGGCGTAGGAGGAGAGGGATTCAACATAGCGGCGCTGCCCCTCGGCGTACACCGTTTCAAAGGCAAGTGAACTCTTGCCCGACCCCGAAAGGCCGGTCAGCACTACCAATTTATCACGGGGGATGTTCACATCAATGTTCTTGAGGTTGTTCTCCCGTGCCCCTTTTATGATGATTTGATCGTTCATTCGTTTCTCTCCGTCAGTTCTCGTATGCGGTCACGCAGGTAGGCGGCGTGTTCAAACTCCAGCATCTTGGCCGCCGCTTTCATTTCTTTCTCCAGCCGTGCCACCAGTTCGGCCTTCTCCCGCTTGCTCAGGCGGCGGCCGTCGTATTCGGTATTGTAGTCGGATTTCGTGGTAATTTCCAGCACGTCCCGAATGTCCTTCACAATGGTTTTCGGGATGATGCCGTGCGCCTCGTTATAGGCGTGCTGAATCTCACGGCGGCGCTCGGTCTCGGTGATGGCACGCTCCATCGAGGGTGTCACCTCATCGGCGTACAGGATTACCTTACCCTCGGCATTACGGGCGGCACGGCCGATGGTCTGAATCAGGGAAGTTTCGCTGCGCAAAAATCCCTCTTTGTCGGCATCCAAAATGGCCACCAGCTCTACTTCGGGCAGGTCAAGCCCCTCCCGTAAGAGGTTGATGCCCACCAGCACGTCAAATACGCCTTTGCGCAGGTCACGGATGATGTGCATCCGTTCAATGGTGTCCACGTCATGATGCATATACCGCACCTTGATCCCCGCATCGGCTAAATATTCGGTCAGATCCTCGGCCATCTTCTTGGTCAGCGTGGTAACCAGTACTCGCCGATCCCGTTCGGTACGCTGGCGGATTTCCGATAACAGATCGTCGATCTGTCCCATGGTCGGGCGCACCTCCACCACAGGATCAAGCAGGCCCGTGGGGCGGATGATCTGCTGTGCCATCTGCTCCATGTGCTCTTTTTCATAGTCTCCCGGCGTGGCCGAAACGTAGATGGCCTGCGGGATCTTTTCTTGAAACTCATCAAAATTCAACGGACGGTTATCAAGCGCCGAGGGCAGACGGAACCCGAAGTTGATCAGCGATTCTTTGCGGGAACGGTCA
>JAZKZU010000103.1:0-3185 GCA_045612825.1 Eubacteriales bacterium | reverse complement strand
CCGACTTCAATACGTTTTGCCCCTTTAACAGCCCGCTGATCCCAATGTAGGCCACACAAAGCGCAACGCCCTTCATCACAATATCCTGAAACCGACCCGATCCCGTAGAGCGCTTTTTCCGCCCAAGCAACCGAATCAATAATCCAATCAACCCGCCTAAAACAATAGCCCCCGCATTCACGAGCGCACCCAATAATGGCATATAATTCCGCCTCCTTTGCATGTGGCTCTTATTGTAACACAAAAATTGTCACGAATAAAGTATAAAAAGATATTTCTTTATGAAAAAAAGGTAGAAAATACAGAAATTAGTCATTGTGAAACCGAAAAAAATGTGTTATTATATTTGATGTATGACATTTAGATTGTGAGGTATGGCCCGTGTCGGGAGAATCTGCAAAAAAACTGAATAAAATTCTCCCTTTCTTAGGTGCACTCGGCCTTCTGATTTTTGCCACCGCCATCATTCTTTCGATGACGGTCAAGCCATCACCCCCGCCCGTAAGCGAACCACCCGTATCGATCGAAAGTTCGCAATCGCCTACCGTCAATGTCCCGATTGCCGGCCCACTTACCGATGAAGAACTGTTCACCGGCAGTGCCTTTATCGGCAACAGCTGCGTGGAGCGTTTGTTTGTTCAAGGCTACGGCCTGCAGGCCGACTTTCTTTCGGGCGTAGGGCTTACCGTCCACACCGCCTTTACTGATCCTCCGGCTCGTCTGGATCGTACCGTCGCCGAGTTGTTGGCCGACGGTCGGCAGTACACCCGCATCTTTATCCTGTTTGGCATCAATGAGGTCGGTACCGATTCGGCCCGGTTTATTGAGAAATACAGCCAGTTGATTGATCATATTCAGGCTCATCAGCCCTCGGCGCAGATCTATGTGCAGGCCATCCTGCCCGTGTCCCGCGCCACGCATGAGCGCAATGTCTATATGGTCAATAACGATAATATCCGTATGTTTAATCAACTGATTTCAAGCATGGCTCAGGCCCAACAAGTGTATTTTCTCGATACCTATGCAGCTTTGGCCGATGCCGAAGGATTTTTGCCCGACGATGCCTCGAGTGACGGCATTCACCTGTCAAAAGATTATAACCAAGTCTGGATGAACTATCTGAAGGAGCATGTAAAATGAAACGTATCATTTCTGTAATATTATTGTCTGTGTTGTTGTTAGCTGCCTGCGCTCCGGCTGTTATCGAAGTGGATGTAACGGCCGCCGCCGCTACACTCCGTGGCGGAGTCACCTTTGAGGACGTCATGAGTGAAATGGATACAGCCGGCATTTGCCGCATCTTGGGGCTGACGGATGAGGAAGTAGCATCCGCCGCCGGCTACGTGTCTACCGGCGCCACGGCAGAAGAATTCTTTGTGATTGAAATTAAGGACGGGAAGACCGATGCCGTGCAACAGGCTATCGACGCCCATATGGACTATATGATCGACGGCTATTCCGACTACGGCCCGCAGGAAGTCCCGAAGCTGAAAAACGCCGTGCGTGACGTGATCGGGAACTATGTATTTCTCTGTGTCTGCAACGATCCCTCGCAGGCGAAAGCCATCATTGAGCAGATCGTAGGAAAATAATAAAAGGAGGCCGGATCGTTGGTATTCTCCAGCTTAATTTTCTTATTTGCATATCTTCCTCTTGTGCTGGGAATCTATTATCTGGTGCCCCGTCGTTTTCGTAACGCCTTTTTACTGGTTGCCAATATCATATTCTATGGATGGGGAGAACCCGTATACATCCTGCTGATGGCCGTCTGTACCGCCATCAATTTCCTATGCGGATATCTGATTGGGAAATACCGTCAAGATACCCGCAAGGCCAAATTGTTCTTGGTACTGTCGGTCGTGGCCAGCCTTGGCCTCTTAGCAGTATTTAAGTATACGGGTTTTGTTGCGTCTTTGCTCAAACAAATCCCGGGTCTGGGCGGTATTTTGGTGCCCATTATCCCGCTCCCCGTCGGCATCTCGTTCTATACCTTCCAAAGTATGTCCTATACCATTGACGTCTACCGTAACGAGGCCAAGGTGCAGAAAAACTTTGTGTCCTTCGCCACCTACGTATCCCTGTTCCCGCAACTGATCGCCGGCCCCATCGTCCGTTACCGTGACATACAGGAGCAGCTGGACGAGCGAAGAGAATCCGCCGCGCAGTTTGCCGAGGGCGTGAAGAGATTTGTTGTCGGTCTGGCCAAAAAGGTGCTCGTCGCCAATCAGATGGGCCTGCTGTGGGATATGCTCCGTGCCGATGCTCAGGTCGGCTGGCTGGCCTCTTGGTTTGGCATCTTGGCCTATGCCATGCAGATTTATTTTGACTTTTCCGGTTATAGCGATATGGCGATCGGCCTTGGTCGTATGCTCGGCTTCGAGTTTTTGGAGAACTTCAATTATCCGTATATTGCCCGTAATATTACCGATTTCTGGCGAAGATGGCACATCTCGCTCTCCACGTGGTTTCGTGACTATCTGTATATCCCCCTCGGCGGCAATCGCAAGGGCGTGGCCAAACAGATCCGCAACCTGCTGATCGTGTGGTTTGTCACCGGCCTGTGGCACGGCGCCAGCACCAATTTTATTCTGTGGGGGCTGTATTTCTTCGTCCTCTTGGTGTTGGAGCGTTTCGTGCTCAGAAAAGTACTGGATAAGATACCCTATGCCGTCACCATGCCCATTACCTTCGTCTTGGTGTTGTTTGGCTGGGTCATCTTCTCCTTTACCGATATGCCCCAAATGGGCGCATTCTTCGGCCGTCTGTTCGCCTTTGGCGGTCAGGCATTAACAGGGGAGAGTACCTATACCGTACTGTCCTATCTGCCCCTGATGCTGATGGCCATTGTGGCCGCTACCCCCATCGGCAAACGGATGCATGACAAACTGTCGGGAAAACCGCTTGGCTTTGCCGTCGAAATCATCGGGGTATTATTGGGGCTGATTTTGTGCACCGCCGCCTTGGTCAGCCAAAGCTATAACCCGTTTTTGTATTATCAATTTTGAGGTGACACCATGAAGAATGAACGATTTACCCATTGGGCTTTTATCCTTCTGTTTGTTGCCTTTATCGGCATATTTGCTGTCCTTTTTGCGGTGCTTCCTAAAGCCCAACTGTCGGAGCTGGAACGCCGCGCCTTGTCGGATGCGCCAAAACTCACGGCCGATACCCAAGTCGGATCGTAG
>JAZKZU010000102.1:0-1802 GCA_045612825.1 Eubacteriales bacterium | reverse complement strand
CTTCGTAATGCAGTCAAGGAAGGGTTGACCGGCAAGGACAGCATCAAGTCGGATCAGCTTTATAACGCCTATCTTTCGGACGATTCAGTTGCCATTCGGCAAACACGGTCAGCGTATGCTTCGTCGAAGGCGGCGGATTCCGGCTTAACAGAAGGTCTTCGTAAAAATGACAAACGCATCCAAGAGGCTGGCAGATATCGTTTTGAGGGGAATATGCTTAAGCAGGGTAAACTGGTCAATGAGATTGTTGCTGAAGGGCATTTTACCCAGGAGCAGGTTTTGAAAGCGGTGCGGGCAGAAGCGGAAGCGCTCAGGAATGCGCAGGAGCCGGAACAGGAGCCGTATGACGGTACGTATGAGGAGGTTAAGGATGCTTCGGATCCGATGAGCTACACAACGACTGATCTCAAATACGCCATGGAACGGGGAGAGAACACTGAGGAGATCATCGAATCCATGGTTGAGGATCGGGTCAAGCCAGGTACAACTCGAAAGCAGGCTGCAGCCAGAATTCGTGATTCGGTTACGCGTGCTTATCGAGAGAAGTATTTGGATGCCTATAAAGAAGGGGATCAGAAAGAGATGGAGCGGATCCGTCAAATGCTCATCAATACCGGGTTGTGGTCGAGCAGCTCGGCGGTAAATAACGTAATATCTAATTGGATAAAAAATGAGGAGGACTCAAAATGAAAGACGCAATCAAAAAATTATTGAAGGTTAAAAGCCTTGTTACAATCATGCTGACTATCGGTATGTTGTTACTGTTGTTGGGTGTGGCAAATCCCCCGACAGCGGTGTTAGCTTTATATTCGACGGCCTACGGCTCAGTCATCACCTATTTTTTCACTAAGAAGGATAAGGAGGAACAGTAATGGCACAGTTAATGAGAGCGCCCGTAGATTACTTGGGCGAAACGCAGGGCTACCGCCCTTCCCGGAATCCGAATCACTACGGTATTGATCTTGGGTGGAATGCCGCCCATGGCGGACCCCACCATCCGATCTTGGCCACCTCGAACTGTGAGGTGGTCAAGGCGGGGAAGTCTTCCGACGGAGCCTTGCATGTGGTAACCCGAACCGATAATATTGTAGAAGGGAAATATGTTTACTGCCTGTTTTGGCACCTGAATCAGATCGATGTCAAAAGGGGACAGGCGTTGAAGATGGGTGACCGCATTGGCACCATGGGCATGACCGGCAACTCGACGGGTGTGCATCTGCATTTTGAGGTGTGGGTGACGCCGCTTACCTATACGGCGTGGAAGCTGTCGGATAAGACCAAATATGCGGTAGATCCTCATTCGCTGGTGTATTGTTATGCGGATCAGACTGAAGGACCCGACACAGCGCCCAAATTTATGAATACCGCCAAGATCTTGCCGGACGGCATCAAGGACGTGGAGATCGCCTATAATTGTTGGGTTGGCGTTGTTACGGCTACTGCAGGGCTGAATGTCCGCACGGACCCCGGTACCGACCACGAAGTGATCGCGGCTATTCAGCATGGATCGGAGATCACGATTGTGGCTGAACAGGATGGTTGGGGTAGGTTGGCCTCGGTTGGCTGGGTGTGTCTGAAATACGTGCAGAAGAAATCTTCCGTTAAAGAAGGGGATCGTGTACGAATCGCCTCCAATGCCGTAGTGTACGGAGGCTCGCACCGTTGGCATTCATGGGTGTATGGTGCGGCGTTTTACGTGCGCAAGGTTGTGGGTGATAAAGCAACTATCGCTCCGGCCATGGAAGGCGACTGCACGGGGGATATCCATGTGAAGTATTTGATGCATGCATAAGAAAAAAGGG
>JAZKZU010000101.1:0-1632 GCA_045612825.1 Eubacteriales bacterium | reverse complement strand
GAAAAGCACTTGGTTTTTTTGTTACCGATTATGAGTATTCAATGTAGGAATAATTGCAAACCGTACATTTTACCGTTCTCTTTTTCACTCCCTTCCCTGCGCTCGTCCATGAACCATAGGTAAAGGAATGATTTCCCGACGACTGCTGATGCCCACACACGGTACAACTATAGGATCTATCTCTTCATTACCCATCTCCTGATAGTTATGTTCTTGCGCAATTATGTTTGTGAATTACATATCAAGGTAACTGCCATTAACATACTCAAACCTAATAAATATAATCTCTTCTTCATCTTATTACTCCATAATTATATCTTGATTACGCAAATGCAGATATTCATTGCGAACATCTTCGTCCCAAATTGCATTTTCAATTTTATATTTCTTGCCGGTTAAATCACTGTAAACATACTGTTCTACATGTTCAACATACCCCCCCTGTTCGTGTTTTTCACGAGAAACGGTCTGTATAATTTTGATGTCCGTTGTGGATACACCACCCGGTATCTCAATTGTAGTCAATGATCCATCGTAAACGGTTGCCAACCGATCGTGCCAAAGTTGAGGTATATACATTCGATGCATTTCCCAATCCATGATATCTACACTATCGACTTTTTCACAGGTGTATTCCTTCCAGATCATAATGTCTTTATACACGACTATGTCGTATATCTTTTTTGCCGTACGCCAAATCAGAATCTCTTCACCGGTGTCACTCAACCAATAAATTTCATGATCGGTATGATACACCAAACCCATCTTACTCCAAAATTGATTCGTCCGCCACGTATGATATAATTCCCCTTGGAGTTCCTTACGCAGATATTCGCTCGGCATAACCGCCCGCTCAACGGAAAAATATTCCTCGTATGTCATGCCGCCGTTCATCGGGGTATCCAGCGGTGTAATGACATAAGGCTCGATCTCCGACTCAGGTTCAGGTTCGGACGATGGCTCGGACGAGGATGAGGGCGGGACGGACGAGGACGGCATCGACTCAGCACACCCCGCCGCTCCCAGAAGCAAGAGCAGTACCATACAAAAAGCAATGGCATTCCGAATTCGTTTCATGTCTGTCCCTCCTTTGGTAATTATTTCTATTTTTATTATATAGGAATATCTTCTTGTTCGTCAATTGTTTTTTGCATTTTAAATACAAGATTTTTACATCCAGTACTATTTCATACAACTGCACATGATTTTTGTTTAAATTTACATAGCATTTACCTTAAAAGTATGGTATAATGGGGAAAATCTTAACAAGAGAGGTTTTCTATGAAATATTATTGTGCGATTGATATTGGCGCATCCTCCGGCCGTCATATTCTGGGCTGGACGGAGAATGGTCGGATTATGACCGAGGAGGTCTACCGTTTCCCCAACGGGGCGACCACGGTGGACGGGCATATGAAATGGGACTTGGAGCAGTTGGCTTTCCACGTGTTCGAGGGGCTTCGTGCCTGCAAGGCGGCAGGCAAGATTCCCGTGAGCGTGGGTATCGATACGTGGGGGGTGGACTACGTTCTGCTGAGGGACGGGCAGGCCTGCGGCGGCGGGTATCATTATCGGGACAGCCGTACCGACGGGATGCATGAAAAGGCCTGTGCGCTGGTGGGCGAAGATGCC
>JAZKZU010000100.1:0-9133 GCA_045612825.1 Eubacteriales bacterium | reverse complement strand
CTTTTATCTGATTGTTGTCCCGATTTTAAAAACATTGGCTAACTTTTTGTTGATAAAAGCGTCTGTGTTTGTGGGTGAAATCATAGGAATGCCGCGCATACGTACCTTATTAACGGTTGTGTCGGATGGTTTCGGGATGCTGTTGGCCATTGCAGCCGGCGTGGGGGTAATGTTCATTATCTGCATGGCCTTTTTATTGATCACGGGTGGCGCAGTATGACCCAAATAAAAGATTATGTGTTGCTTTTGGTCGGGTCTTGTTTAATTTGTGGCGGGCTAACGATATTAGCGCCAAACGGTCAATTTGAGCGGTTAATCCGATTAATCGGCAGTATCTTTCTGTTGTTGTGCCTGCTTTCTCCTATAAAAAATACATGGAGCCATTTGTATAATAACAGGCAGAATATGATACAAGCCCCATTTACCTATACCGATCAACAATCGTGGGATTATGCGTCAAATGCCATGAGTGAAACCATGAAGAACGAAATTGACGGGCATGTTGTATCGGTAATCGGAAAACGTGCACAGAAAATTGAAATTAATATGAAGGCGGAAAATAAAACATTTACCGTCAATCAGATCATTATTACCTTGAATCGGGATGATATGGTGAAAGCTTCTGCGGTTGCGGATTATGTCGCCATAAAAATCGGGGTTCGCCCTCAAGTCATAAGCCATTCGACGGGAGAATAAAATGAAGAATATAGCGTGGGTAAAAGAGGGTGTTATCCCTTTTTTAAAAAAGAATATTATATTGGTTATTCTCGGCATTGTGGGGATCGTTTTGCTGTGCTTTTCATCCGGTTCATCGGATCGGCCACAGAGCACGGCGGGAGAAGAAGACTTTTGCCAAACTTATGTTGAGAATATGGAGAAGAAATTAAGTGAGATTGTGTGTGATATTGCCGGCATTAAGGATTGTAACATTATGATAACGCTTAAGTCCGGCATTGAATATGTTTATGCCACGGATGAATCTGCCAATACCGATGTGAATGAAAACGGAGGTGATAAGAAGGAGCAAAGCGAGGAAAAAATTACAATAGTGGCAGATAAGCAAATCGGTGAAAAGGCGGTAGTGGTAAAAGAACGCTATCCCGAAATCAATGGTGTAGCTATTATTTGTGAAGCGAAGGACTCTCCGGCCTTAACATTGGCGCTAAAGTCTGCGGCTTCTACAGCGCTTGGTATAGATATAGGAAAAGTATGTGTAGTTTTGAGAGGATAAGGGTATCATTATGAAATTTCTGAAAAAACAAATGGTTTTAATTGCCGTTGTGGCGGTAATCGGGTTGGCGATTTTTTTGAATTGGCAAATGGGGAATACGTCAAATGCCGATGAGGTGCTTAGTCAACAACAAAGCGCGGCCGAACAAAGCAATCAAAGCAGTATTCTCGGTCAGGCGGAGTTTGTTAGTTCCAGTAACGAATATTTTGATTCTGCCCGATTGAACCGACAGGAAACAAGGCAACAGGCGCTCGATATTGCCAATAGTGTATTATCCAGTGAAAATGCAACGCAAGAAGAGCGGGATCAGGCGGCAAGCCAGATCATGACGTTAAGCAATGCGGCCGATGCCGAGGGCCGTATAGAAAATTTAATCAAGGCCAAAGGATACTCGGAATGTGTAGCATTTATAAGCTCAGAAACGGTTAATATCGTTGTAAAGTCAAATGGCTTAACATCTGAAGATGTTATCGCAATTAAGGATATTGCGGTCGCTCAAACGGAAATGGATGCCGCTTCTGTAAAAATAATTGAAAGTAAGTAGTTGTTTTATCGGAAATTTGTGGTATAATAAAAAGGAAAATAACCCAAAACTCCGAAGGAGGTTTAAATTATGGGAAAATATTTAACAGCGGAAGCATTGGGTAATATCCAAATATCGGATGATGTAATTACGGCAATCGTATCTTTAGCGGTGTCGGAAATTGACGGCGTGGTCTCAATCGGAAGCAAGCCGTCTACGATGGATATTAAAGATATTATTGGCAAAAAGGGATTCGGTAAAAGTGTTCGTGTAGAAATTTCCGGAAGTATCATGACCATTGATGCCGATATTACGATTATGTACGGCAAGCCGATTTCCGTAATTGCGGAAAAAGTTCAGCATGCTGTCCGTGATGCTGTTGTAGATGCAACAGGCTTGGATGTAGGTAGGGTCAATGTGCATATATGCGGTATTGTTTTTCCTAAATCCAAAGAAAAATAAAAAAATTTAAAAAAAATAGCCCTTTGCGGTCTGCAAAGGGTTTATTTTTTTGTAAATATGTAGTATACTGTCATTATATTGTATAAATATTCTATATTAGCGGAGGCATTATGGATAGAAGATTAGCTCGAAAAGAAGCGTTTGGATTGCTGTTTGAATATTCTTTTCAGGATGAAAAGACGGCGGAGGCTATATTTGACCATGCATTACAGGCTCGGGATTTTGAACCGGATGAGTTTGTAACCCGAATGGTTGAGGGTGTTATTTCTAATTTGGCACATCTGGATCAAACCATAGAAGCGCATTTGAAAGATTGGCGCAAAAACCGCCTTTCTCGTGTTGCCTTGACGATTTTGCGAATGGCCATCTACGAAATTCAATATATGGATGATATTCCCGATAGCGTGTCAATCAATGAAGCCGTGGAATTGGCTAAAATATTCGGGAATGACAAGGATGCTCCCTTTATCAACGGTGTATTGGGGAATGTTGTGCGCAACAGCGGTGCAGAGCAATAATGGAAGCCATTACGGTAAAACAACTGAATACATACATAAAGGCGCTTATTGAATCTGACGTACGATTGCATCACGTCTCGGTTAAGGGTGAACTGTCGAACTTTAAAAATCATTCTTCCGGACACTGCTATTTCAGTTTGAAGTATGACGGATGCGTGGTGCGGGCGGTTATGTTCCGCTCGTCTGCCGCAAAGCTTACATTTGTGCCCAAGGATGGTATGCAGGTAGTTGTGCGTGGACGGGTTTCCGTTTTTGAGCGGGATGGCAATTACCAGCTGTATGTGGATAGTATGTCGCTGGATGGACAAGGCGATCTTTATCTTGCTTTTGAAATGCTAAAAGGCAAATTAGAGGCGGAAGGTTTGTTTGATCCGTCCTGTAAACGCCCCTTGCCCAAGACGCCCCTGAGAGTTGGTGTTATTACTTCGCCGACCGGCGCGGCCGTCCGTGATATTATTAATGTTTTAGGCCGCAGATTTCCTACCGCAAAAGTATTTCTCTATCCGGTTTTGGTGCAAGGCCCCGGTGCGGCGGCCTCAATCTGTGAAGCATTGTCTTATTTTTCAGCCGATAAAGCGGCCGACGTCTTGATTGTAGGCCGTGGCGGCGGTTCAATCGAGGACTTGTGGGCGTTTAACGAGGAAAGCGTGGCAAGGGCTATTGCGGCTTGTTCTGTGCCTGTAATTTCCGCCGTTGGACATGAAACGGATTTTACTATTGCTGATTTTGTATCGGATATGCGTGCCCCTACGCCGTCGGCGGCGGCTGAGTTGGCCGTGCCGGATACCTTTGCTCTTATGAATAAATTTGATAATGTTACCGCACGGCTGAAGTTGTTGCTTAAGTCATCGGTTACGCATAAGCGGCAGAGTTTATCCTATTTGACGGAACACTCCGTGCTTAGTAATCCTCAAAAATTATTGGATAGCCGTCGTTTGATGGTCGATCAGTATGTTACCGCCATGGATGCTGCTGTTCGGTTAAAATATACGGCGGCAAAAGGGGAGTTTGCTACAATGATGGCAAAATTGGACTCCTTAAGCCCTCTGGCTGTTTTGGGTCGTGGCTATTCCATGATTAAGGATGAGTCGGGCGCTATTATTAACAGTTATACGCAAATGTCAATCGGCCAGCATGTTCAGGTTAGTCTGTCTGACGGACAAGCCGAAATGGAAATATTGAATTTTCATGAGAATGAGGAGTAGCAGATCATGAGTACTGAAGGGAAATTAACTTTCGAAGAAAGTTTAAAACGATTAGAGGAGATCGTTCATGCATTAGAGAGTGGAGATACTCCGCTGGAGCAATCGATCAGCCTTTTTGAGGAAGGCGTAAAACTTTCCGGCCATTGCAATAAACTGTTGGAAACGGCAGAGCAGAAGGTAACTGTTCTTACAAAAGATTCATCGGGTGTCATTCGTGAAGAAGCGATGACGGAGATGCAAAATGAATATGTTTGATGCCAGAGTGCAGGATATCGAACGGGCACTCGATCAATATTTGTCTTACGATCAAGAGAATCCCGATGCCCTTGTGTATGAAGCGGCACGGTATAGTCTTTTGGACGGCGGTAAGCGTGTTCGCCCGCTTCTGTTGCTGGAATTTGCCTCCTTGTTCGGCGTGAGCCAAGAGCAGGCGATGCCCTTTGCGTGTGCACTGGAGTGTATACACACCTATTCGCTGATTCATGACGATATGCCCTGCATGGATAATGATGATTTGCGCCGCAATCGCCCGACTAACCATAAGGTATACGGCGAGGCCATGGCGCTTTTGGCCGGAGATGCCTTGCTCAACCGTGCGTATGAGCTTCTTTTGTCCTCGGTTAACAGTAAGAACCAAGCAAAATCGGCCGCATATATTGCGAATTGTGCAGGTATGTGCGGCATGATCGGCGGCCAATGCATCGATTTGGTCAATGAAGGGAAGAAGCTGGATAAATCTACGCTCCATACCATGCACGACAAGAAAACCGGAGCCCTGATTCGTGCCGCGTGTGTCGGCGGTGTTATGCTGGGAACCGAAGATGCCGCTGTGCATCAAATCGCAGAAGAATACGCCAAGGAGCTTGGTCTTGCCTTCCAGATTATCGATGACATTCTGGACGTGGAAGGCGATGTTAAGCAACTCGGTAAAAATATCGGTGCCGATGCCCAACAAGGTAAAAATACTTTTGTCTCGATCTATGGCCTTGAAACGGCAAAGCAAATGGCGATTACCCATACGCAGAAGGCAATGGATCAGCTTTCAAAATTGCCGCATAGCGAGTTTTTGCTGAATATAACACAGTTCCTGTTAAAAAGAAATTATTAAGTCGGAGATCATAATGAGTATTTTGGATCGCATACATGACCCCTCGGATCTGAAACAATTAAATATGGATCAGATGCATGCGTTGGCGGGGGAGTTGCGTGAATCCTTAATCTCTACGGTATCTCGTACGGGTGGCCATATTGCGTCCAGTCTGGGTGCGGTTGAATTAACGTTGGCCTTGCATTATGTTTTCCATTCCCCCGAAGATAAAATTATATTTGATGTCGGGCACCAGTCTTATGCTCATAAATTATTGACAGGCCGCAAGGATCAAATGCACACATTGCGTCAATTTAAGGGCATCAGTGGTTTTCCCAAGCCGCATGAAAGTGAGCATGATGCTTTTGTTGCCGGTCACGCAAGCACTTCAATTTCTGTCGCTTTAGGATATGCCTTGGCCGATAAATCCCAAGGTAAAAACAATTATAGTATTGCCGTAATCGGAGACGGGGCATTGACAGGCGGGATGGCCTATGAAGCCATCTGTAATGCCGGCCGAAGCCAAGCGAATCTTATCGTTTTGCTAAATGATAATGGTATGGCAATATCAAAGACGGTGGGTTCTATAGCCAGCTGGCTGACTAAGGTCCGCACCTCCCGCCGTTATTTCCACACTAAGGATCGCTTTCATCGCTTTATGCGTAAAATTCCGCTTATCGGAAAACCCTTGGATCGTTTCTTCTCGTTCATAGTTCGCCGAATCAAGGGCTCTATTTATAATACAACAATCTTTGAAGATCTGAACCTTTCCTATCTTGGGCCCGTTAACGGCCACGATCTCGAGGCATTGACGGTTATATTGGAACGCGCCAAGCAATTGCATTGCCCCTGTGTGGTGCACGCTGTTACTGTAAAGGGGAAGGGCTTTGCAGCTGCCGAGGACGATCCGGTGGCCTTCCATGGCGCCGCCACGTTCGACTGCGAATCCGGAGAATTTATTAGCCATCAATCGGATAATTTTTCGTTGCAATTTGGTGATATTATGTGCCAATTCGCGCAGAAGGACGAGAAATTATGTGTCGTTACGGCGGCTATGACCGAAGGGTGCGGATTGGTTCATTTTGCAAATCAGTATCCCGATCGCTTATATGATGTTGGAATTGCCGAAGAGCATGCGGTCACCTTTGCGGCAGGCCTTGCTGCAGGCGGCATGTGTCCGGTTGTGGCCATGTATTCTACATTCTTGCAGCGATGTGCCGATCAGTTGATCCATGATGTGGCCTTATCTCGCCAAAAGGTGATTTTTGCTATCGATCGTGCCGGATTGGTCGGTGCTGACGGCGAAACGCATCAAGGGCTTTACGATCTGGCCTTGTGGCGAAATGCAGGAATTCCCGTTCTGGCGCCGTCATGCTATGCGGAACTAAAGCAAGCATTTGCAATGGCAATTTACGAAATGGATGGTCCGGTTGCCGTCCGATACCCGAGAGGTACAGAAGCGGATGCCATTTTGCCTGTGGATATGTCCTGCCCGTTCTCGGTGCTTAAGGCGGGGCGTTCCATTGCTTTGGTTTCTCAGGGATCCATGATGCCATCGGTTTTGTCGGCGGCAGAGCATATTGCGGATGTCGCTGTGGTAAAGCTCAATCGGCTTTGGCCGCTGGATGACGGCCTTGTGTCGGAATTGAAAAAATATTTCCATGTAGTTTACGTTTCTGAAGAGGAAAAAGATGGCTCCATCGGGGAGTCGATGGCTGCGCAATTATCCGGAAGTCGGACACAGGTGCATATTCTGGCGCCTCACGGATTTATTGAGCAGGGAACAGTTTCGCAATTACGAAACATGATAGGTATTGACGTGGACGGTATCGTAGCATACTGTCAAAAGGAGTGTAACAATGAGCAGTAAGCAACGTCTTGATGTGCTGATGCATAATAAAGGGCTTGCCGATAGCCGACAGAAGGCACAACAGTATATCATGGCGGGCGATGTGTATGTAAATAATGTCCGTATCGA
Source organism: Eubacteriales bacterium (assembly GCA_045612825.1). Taxonomy (GTDB): domain Bacteria; phylum Bacillota; class Clostridia; order Oscillospirales; family UMGS1783; genus CAKSHC01. Next base: position 2,129 of record JAZKZU010000100.1, on the reverse strand, counting down.
TAAGCCAGGAACAGCTGTGGATGAAACGGCACAGATTGAGTATCGGGGCAGTGTTTGTCCCTTTGTGAGTCGGGGCGGATATAAACTGGATAAAGCCATGCAATGCTTTCCCATAGATCTGCATGGGAAGAGATGTATGGATATAGGGGCATCAACGGGCGGCTTTACCGATTGTATGTTACAAAATGGTGCCGATCATGTTTATTGTGTCGATGTCGGATACGGGCAATTAGCTTGGAAATTGAGAAATGACCCTCGTGTAACCAACTATGAACGCACGAATGTTCGGGCATTAACCTGCGAGCAGGTGCCGGAACTGTTGGACTTTATCAGTATAGACGTCTCCTTTATCTCGTTAACGTTGGTATTGCCGGTTGCTAAGAGGTTTTTGAAAGAAAACGGTAGTATTGTTGCTCTGATTAAGCCGCAATTTGAGGCGGGGAAAAATCTTGTCGGTAAGAATGGCGTTGTCAGAGATGATAAGGTGCATCGGGATGTCATCGAGAAGATCATTCATTTTTGCGATGAGCAGGAATTATGTGTGTCCGGTCTGTCTTTTTCGCCGGTTAAAGGTCCAAAAGGGAATATAGAATTCTTACTGTACCTTTCCACGGCGTCAAATGATGTGGATATCGAAACGGTAGTGGCTCAGGCGCATACGGAATTGGATGGTGAGTAATATGAAGAAAATCGGACTGATCCCCAATTCCATAAAAGATCCGAATTTTACTCTGAGCCGAACCATTTGTGAATATCTGCACAAGGAAGGTGCACAGGTTTATACAGACGATCGGTATAAAAACATGGTTCCGTCATATGTAGAGGTGTTGCCGCAGGAGAGCATTTATTCTGTTTGTGAATGTGTGATTGCACTTGGCGGCGATGGAACGCTGTTGCAGATTGCGCAACCGGCGGCATTGGCCAATATTCCCATTCTTGGTATAAATTATGGGAAAATAGGGTATATGGCCGAGCTGGAGTATAATGAAATTGATCGGTTAACCTGCTTAATTAATGATAAATTTACCATAGAAAACCGTGCCATGTTGAGCGTTTCGGTTTTGCGTGGAAATGATGAGATTTTCCGTTCGATTGCGCTTAACGATGCGGTTATCTCCAGCGGAGCGATTACCCGATTGATTGATATGCAGGTAACGGCCAACAATCAGGATATTTCCACCTATTCTGCCGATGGCTTGATTGTTTCAACGCCAACCGGATCAACGGGCTATTCGTTATCGGCCGGTGGGCCGGTATTGGAGCCGACAGGAAATGCCTTGATTTTGACACCCATATGCCCGCACACCTTGGGGGCAAGACCGATTGTGTTTGCTGCCGATTCTTTTATTCGTGTTGCCTTGGCGCAGTTGATCAATAAAGATGCGCATTTAACGGTAGACGGATATCAGCGTTTGCCATTGGCGGACGGCGATGTGGTTGAGATTCGGCGATCTTCTCATGTTACGAAGCTAATAAAAATAAAAAATCTTAATTTTTATCAGATTTTAAACCATAAACTTGCAAATGGAGATATAAACAAATGAAGTATCAAAGACATATGAAAATACTGGAACTGGTTCAAACTGAGGTCATTGAAACGCAAGAACAACTGTTGGATCGCTTGTGTGCCAACGGTTTTTCGGTTACTCAGGCAACAGTTTCCCGTGACATTAAGGAGTTGCGCCTATTTAAGAGATTGGATAAAAGCGGTCGTTCCCGTTATGACGTGGAAACGGCTGTATCGGATTCTTCGATCCAATCGGAGCGGTATCAGGGGATTTTGCGTGACGGTATTTGCAGTATCGATATTGCAGGATATTTGGTTGTTATTAAGTGCTATACCGGCATGGCGCAGGCGGTCTGTGCCGCTATCGATACGATGAGTTTTGACGGTGTCGTCGGGTCTTTGGCCGGTGATGATACCATCTTTCTGGCTATCCGAACCAATGAAAAAGCGCAGGAATTGGCGCTGGAACTTCAAGATATTTTTCAATAAGGAAGAACCCGTAAGGGGATTGTGCAATGCTTGAGAGATTATATATTGAAAATATAGCAGTTATTGAAAAGGCGGAAATAGACTTTTCTTGCGGATTCAATATTTTAACGGGAGAAACCGGTGCCGGTAAATC
>JAZKZU010000099.1:0-8222 GCA_045612825.1 Eubacteriales bacterium | reverse complement strand
GATCAACGAACATAAAGGACTCCTTTTGTGATGGATATAAAAAGTAAAAATCCCGCACACTGTGCGGGATTTTTGGAGCTGATAACCAGATTCGAACTGGTGACCTCATCCTTACCAAGGATGTGCTCTACCTACTGAGCTATATCAGCGAATCGGAGACCTACTTGATTTCGGCCCCCACGAAATGGCAGGGGCAGAAGGGATCGAACCCTCGGCACTCGGTTTTGGAGACCGATGCTCTACCAGCTGAGCTATACCCCTGTATAGCATCTCTCTTGACGCTCATATATTATACAATATGCAGGACGGCTTGTCAATAGATTTTGTCAAAAAAAGAGGGCGTTTTGCCCTCTTTTTTTACTTGTTTTTCAGTTGTTTCACCTTTTCCAAAATGGGATCGGGCGGAATCTCGTCCACATTATTCAGATCCTTGACACTGCTGTGCGGAATGGTTTTCCATTCGGTCTTCGGCAGGAAGATGGCGCTCACGGCGATAAAGGCGGTGGGCAAAATGAAGATGGGAAAGGCCAGTATGCTGCGCCACATACGGAACACGGGCTTCTGATCGGCCGCCAAGCCAAAGGCCGCCAAGGCTGCCAAGGCCACGAAGGCCGCAAAGGGCGCCAACAGCATTAACCACAGCACCTTATCGGGCACACCCGCCAGAATCAGCAAGCCGGCATAGGGAATGGCCGAGAACAACAGGGCCGCTTCCGAATAGGGCACCAATAAGAAGCAGAGGATATCCAGCCCATCAATGAAATTCTTTTTTATGCGGATGCAGGCATCTTTCCATAACTTGTGACAGCATTGCACGCCGCCCACTTCCCAGCGACGGAATTGCGAGAAGAAGAAGCGGGGTTTGGTGGGCTGTTCATCATAGAATTTGGCATCCTGAATGACGCCGATCTTATACCCTTTCATGCGAGCCATGCAGGAAAATTCGCCATCCTCGGTCATGGTAGAGGTCTGCCAACCGTTTCTCAGAATTTCCCGACGGACGGCAAAGCCGGTACCGTAGACCATGCAGGACATGCCGTTACTGCACCGCACGGCATTATACATGCGCATAATCAATGACCAGAAAATATCGTAGCAACCGCTGACTACCGAATCAAACGGATTCTTGGCGGTACGCCAACCGCTGACCACATCCAGCCCTGCATGGAATCCGCCGCTCATTTTCTTGAGGAAATCGGGCGGTAACAGATTATCGGCATCGATGACCAAATAGGCATCGAATGCCTCGCCATAGTTCTCGCCGACATGGGCGGTAAGCACCTCAAGCGCAAAGCCTTTGCCTTTATGTGTTTGATCAAACCGCTCGAGCACTTCACAGCCACGATCACGCGCGACCTGCGCCGTATGATCCTCACAATTATCGGCAATACAGAATATCTTATACTTATCTTTCGGATATTCCTGCGCCTCGATCGAATCGATCAGTTTCCCGATGACCTCTGCCTCATTACGGGCACAGATGAGCACGGCAAAGGAATGGGGATCCCCTTCCCTGCGCCTTGGTTTACGCAGAGGCAACAAGCCTCGCACGCCATGGACAACCTGCCACGCCATGGGCGGCAACCAAACCAAGCCTAACAGGAACAGCAACACGATACAGAGGATCTTAAGAAAAATAACCATATTTCGTCCCCTTTACTTTTGTGAAAACATTATACCATATTTTTCGCATTTTGTCGAGCCGTTATTTGCATTACCGACCGGGTTTCGGAAAAACTAAAACCGAGGTGAATCGCATGAAAAAAAAGAAAGTGAATCTGCCGCCCCGTGAAGCCCCCTATGAAACCTATGCCTTAACCGACACAAAGCGGGAAACGCCTTGGGGGACCACTATTCCCACCGAAAGCGCCGTGGATCGCATGCGGGACTGGAGCGAGGAAAATAAGCAATAAAAAGGGATCCTTGCGGATCCCTTTTACTGTTTAATATTTCTGAACTTCGAGATTGTTAATTAAACCATCGTCGGTGATAACGGTGACGGCCTTTTTCAGTTCTTCATACTTGGTTGTATAAGCTTCCTGCAATAAGGTGGTGCGCACCTCGGTCTGCCAACGGAGCAGATCGTCGCCGACAAAGTAGATGATGTGGGTACCATAATTGGTATCGACTAAGCCGGTATCGCCGCTCTTGCGGGCTTCATCGAAGCACCAGTTGTTAAAGGTTTCGACCATCTGACCGGGATACACGCCCTGATACAGACCGCCGTTGTAGTAGCTGCTGTCTTCGGTATAGCGCATGGCCAGCTCGGCAAAGGACTGCTCGGACTTGTCGCCCTTCTGCCACTGATCATAATATTTCTGAGCCGTCTTGCGGGCCTGATCGGCCGTAACCGAGCCTTCCACCACGCTGATGAGCAGATGGCGAACGCTGACCGTTTCCTCATCCTGGAGGTATTTGGCCTTATCGAGCATATACACGGTATAGGTCTTGGCGGTTTCATCATGCACAACCTTGGTGCTGCCGACCTTGGTGGCATCGTTAAAGAGCCATTCGCTACCCGCATCGTCCTTGGTATAGGTGCCGGCTGTGGTCTTATGGGTATCGACGTTAATCTCCGCCTTTTCTTCCCCTTCCTTGGGCTCTGCGGCGATCGATTCGAGATATGCCTTCAGCTCAGCCTTAAAATCGCTGGCAGCGGCCAGTTTGTCGGCCTGCTTCTTGGCATCCTCTTTCGATACGGCGCCTTCCTTGAGGGATTCGCCCTCGGCGGGCACTTCATAGGTAAAGGCATAGCTGTAATAATCGGCCTTGAGAACATTGAGAGGATTCTTCTCATAATACTCCTCGATCTTTTCCACGGTGGGCATCAAATCGTTTTCGACCGCCAACTGGTACTTGGTAGCCAGCAGGGACAGTTCCATACAATCCTTCACGTCCTGCTCATTGACGCCCTGCGCATAGCGGCCGACATTCATATAAGACATCTTGGCACGCTCGGCCACGGCCGTTTTCTCGGCATCGGTGAGTTCCACGCCGTTGGCCTTGGCATTCTCGCAAAGCACCAAGAGGTTTTCCACATTGTCCTTAGCGGCATCGGCGAAATACTGATACCAAGTGATGCTCTGATTATCGGCATCGGTGGTATACTGCTCCTTGAGCGGCTTGGAGGTATCCAGACCGGTATACTGGAGATAGTCGCCATAGCTATTGAGATAGTTGGCATACTGGCTAAAGATGAGGTAGCTCATCATGCTGCCGTTGATCTCAAAATTATCGGTTTTCATCACGGTCTGGCCACGCTGGATAGCGCCCGAATTGCGGTAGACGTTGACACCGATCATCGCACCGATACCGACCAGCAGAACAAGGACGGTAGCGATGGCAACAATGAAGTTGATTCTCTGCTGTTTCTTTTTGGCTTGCTCACGCTCGATCTGTGCGGCCTTTTTCTCCGCATAGTTGGCGCGGCTTCTTGCACCTTTTCCCATAATACGTAATTCCTTTCTCCTTTGGGTATATTCATTATAATAAATAAAATTGCGTTTTGTGTGACGAGTTTCTGAATTATTCAAGTTTCAGCTGCTGCGAGGTATCATTCTCGCCCAATAATTTGGGAGCGGCGGGCAGGGATTTGGAACGGTAGAGGTGTTCCTTATTGAGTCTTCCCTTTTCGTACTCCTCGACCGCCAAGACGGCCTGCTTCTTGCCCAGCGTAATCACATTCGTACCCTGCGACGAGCGCAACTGCTTATAGGGCATGAGCGCCGAACTTACCACCAAGGCCCTACCGGCATCGGTTACCACCAAATACTCGGCATCGGTCTTTGTGGTAAAGAAGGCAATCGGAGTCAGTTTATCACAATAGGCTTTGAGCAACTTCTTGCGGTTATTCTTGGTGGCAAAGGAGGCCAGATCGGTCTTTATCGCACGGCCGCCTTCATAGAAGATGATGAGTTTCTCCGAATAGTCATAGGTAACGGCGGTATACAGCACCTTTTCATCGGGATCCATCTTCAAAGCTCCGGGCAGATAGTCGCCAAGCACAGAAGCTTTACTGTCGTTAAAATCATAGACGTGGGCTTTATAGGCCTGACACTTATCGGTAAAGACGATCAGTTCGGCCTTATTGCTGGCTTCTACCGAGCGGGCCAGACTGTCGCCCTCCTTAAATTTCTGCTCACCGCCCATACGCAAGGACAGCGGGGTGATCTTCTTGAAATATCCCTCTTTACTGAAGAACAGGGTGACGGGATAGTCCTCAATCTCCTGATTTTCCACATACTGCTCGATCTCGTCCTCAAAGAGGATGGTGGAGCGGCGGGGACGGCCGTACTTATCGGCAATCCGATTAAGGTCCTTAATCATCATGCGGCGGAACTTGACCTTGCTCTCCAGCAATCCTTCGATCTCGGCAATTTCCTTTTGCAGCGTTTCGACCTCTTGCAATTTATTGAGGATATATTCTCGGTTCAGGTGGCGCAACTTGATTTCGGCAATAAACTCGGCCTGTACCTTATCGATACCGAACTCTATCATGAGGTTGGGAATAACCTCCGTTTCGGCCTCGGTCTGCCGAATGATGCGGATAACCTCATCGATATCCAGCAGGATCTTCTTCATGCCTTCCAGCAGGTGCAGGCGCTCCTTCTTGACGTTCATATCGAAGTACAAGCGCCGCTTGACACACTCGGTACGGTAGGCCGTCCACTCCTCCAATATCTCACGCACGCCCATAACACGGGGCATACCGGCAATGAGGATATTGAAGTTACAGCCGAAACTGTCTTCCAGCGGGGTCAGTTTATAGAGTTTGGTCATCAACTGGTCGGGATCAGTGCCTCGGCGCAGTTCGATCTGGATTTTCAGACCGTTCTTATCGGTAAGATCCTTAATATCGGAGATCTCTTTGAGCTTGCCGAGTTTGTAAAGCTCGGCAACTTTATCAACGATAATTTCCACCGAAGTGGTATAGGGGATCTCGGTGATCTCGATGACGTTCTGTTTTTTATCGTAGGTATACTTGGCACGGATGCGGAAAGAGCCACGGCCGGTATTATAGATATTACGCATCTGCTCATGCGAGAGGATGATCTGGCCGCCGGTGGAAAAATCGGGGGCCAAGAGGGTGGTCATAATATCGTGGTCGGGGTTCTCGATCAGGGCTGCGGTGGTGCGGCAGACTTCGGCCAGATTGAACGAGCAGATATTGCTGGCCATACCGACGGCGATACCCATATTGGCATTGACCAAAACATTGGGGAAGGTCGTCGGGAAGAGGGTCGGTTCCTGCATCTGCCCGTCATAACTATCGACAAAATCGACGGTATCCTTATCCATATCGGCGAACAGTTCGGCGCAGAAAGGATCGAGTTTGCACTCGGTATAACGGGAGGCGGCATAGGCCATATCACGGGAATAGTGCTTACCGAAGTTACCCTTGGACTCAATGAAGGGATAGAGCAGAGCTTCGTGACCACGGGACAGACGCACCAAGGTATCATAAATGGCTTGGTCGCCGTGGGGGTTGAGTTTCATGGTTTGTCCCACTACGTTGGCCGACTTGGTTAAGCTCCCTTTGAGCAGACCCATTTTATACATGGTATAGAGCAGTTTGCGGTGGGAGGGCTTAAAGCCGTCGGTCTCGGGGATGGCACGGGAGATGATGACGGTCATGGCGTAGGGCATATAGTTCTCCCGCAGGGTGTCGGTGATCCGTTGTTCCATATACTGTGTTTCCATCTTCACCCTCCTTTACGAGATGTCGGCCATGTCGATATAGAGCGAGCCGTATTCTTTAATATAATCTTTTCGTCCCTGCAAGTCGTCACCCAACAGCACATCAAACATACGAGCCGTTTCGGCGGCATCGGCGGGAGTGACACGGATGAGACGGCGGGTTTCGGGATTCATGGTTGTCTGCCACATCATTTCGGGTTCGTTCTCACCAAGACCTTTTGATCTCTGGATTTTAACCTTTTTCCCGTCCAGTTTGGCCAGTAAATCGGCCTTGGCCTTATCGTCAAAGGCAAAATAGGTATCTTTTCCGCAGGTGATCTCATACAATGGGGTTTCGGCAATATACACATAGCCTTCCCGAATGAGAGTCGGCATCAGACGATAGAACATGGTTAAAATCAGGGCACGGATCTGATACCCGTCGACATCGGCGTCGGTACAGATGATAATGCGCTTATAGCGCAGGGCGTTCAGATCAAACAACGACATATCCTTGCCGGCCTTACCCTTGATTTCCACGCCGCACCCCATGACCTTGACCAGATCGGTGATGATCTCGCTTTTGAATATTTTATCAATATCGGTTTTCAAACAGTTGAGGATCTTACCCCGCACCGGCATAATGGCCTGAAAACGGGCATCTCTCCCCTGTTTGCAGGAGCCCAGAGCCGAGTCACCCTCCACGATATACAGTTCCCTCTCCTCCGCTTTTTTGGATGCACAATCAACGAATTTGGCAATACGGTTGGTCATATCCACCGTACCCTGTACCTTCTTCTTATAGTCGGTACGGGCATGGTCGGCCTTTTCACGGGAACGCTTATTGATAAGCACCTGATCGGCGATCCGATCGGCCTGCGCCTTATTCTCTACAAAGTAGATCTGCAGGGCCGATTTGAGATACTCGGTCATGGCTTCCTGAATAAACTTGTTATTGATGGCCTTTTTGGTTTGGTTTTCGTACGAGGTCAAGGTCGAGAAACAGTTGGACACCAAGGCCAAGCAATCCTGCACGTCAACGAACTTGATCTGACTTTCGTTCTTATTATATTTCCCCTGTTGTTTGAGGTAGGCGTTGATCGCCGACACGAAGGCGCTTTGCACCGCCTTATCGGGGGCGCCGCCATGCTCGAGGTAGGAGCTGTTATGGTAATACTCCAGTTTCTGACGCAGGGCGGAGAAGGCAAAGACGACCTGTATCTTTAATTTATATTCGGGCTTGTCCTCCCGATCCCGTCCCTGACGGTCGGCCGTCAAATTCTGGATTTCGGTGATATTGGTATCGCCCAGAAATTCGGCCATATAATCGACAGGGCCGTTGGGATAGCAAAACTCCTGTTCGCTGAACGAACCGTTCTCCTCCTGCCAGCGCAGGACGAACTTGACACCGGCATTGGTGACGGCCTGACGGCGCATCGTTTCCTCGAAAAAGGAACGAGGGATGACGATATCGGTAAACACCTTTTTGTCGGGCTTAAATCGGGTTTTGGTACCGGTGGAACGATAGCGTTTGAGCTCTTTGGAAAGCCCGCCGATGTTTTTACCGGCCTCGAAATGCAGGCTATACTCGAACCCGTCACGGTGTACCGTAACATCCATATACTCACTGGCGTACTGGGTCGCACAGGCGCCCAGACCGTTCAGGCCCAGCGAATACTCATAGTTCTCGCCCGAGGCGGTATCGTACTTGCCGCCGGCGTACAGTTCGCAGTAGACCAGTTCCCAGTTGAACCGTTTTTCCTTTTCATTATAATCGACGGGGCAGCCACGGCCAAAGTCTTCGACCTCGACCGAATGGTCGCCGTAATAGGTGACCACGATACGCTCACCGTGGCCTTCTCGGGCTTCGTCGATAGAGTTAGACAGGATCTCAAAGACGGCATGCTGGCATCCTTCCAGCCCGTCCGAGCCAAACATGACTCCGGGCCGTTTGCGGACACGCTCCTCGTCTTTGAGCATGGATATGCTTTCGTTTCCATATTCTTTCTTTTTAGCCATATCAATTTCCTTTTCTTCACAGATACATCTATTATATAAAATTTTTTCATTAAATACAAGGGATAATTTTCTAATCGATAAAAGGTATACTTTTTTTACAAAAAACCATTGCATATCTGTTCAAAGAGTGTTAAAATTTATACTGTATGATTATGTCATAATAATTTCAATATAGGAGGATTCCCAATGGCAAGGACAATGAAAACCATGGATGGTAACAATGCCGCCGCTCATGTAGCATACGCCTTTACCGACGTAGCCGGCATTTATCCCATCACCCCCTCTTCGGTCATGGCTGAACACGTAGACGAGTGGTCGGCTAATGGTCGTGAAAACATCTTCGGACAGCAGGTTAAGGTTGCTGAAATGCAGAGTGAGGCCGGCGCTGCCGGTACCGTACACGGCTCTTTGGCCGCCGGTGCTCTGACCACCACCTATACCGCTTCTCAGGGTCTTCTTCTGATGATCCCCAACATGTACAAGATCGCGGGCGAGCTGCTTCCTTGCGTTATTCACGTTTCTGCAAG
>JAZKZU010000098.1:0-2365 GCA_045612825.1 Eubacteriales bacterium | reverse complement strand
CCGTAGGCCAGAGCGGCGGCGGTGGGCTCGTTGATGATACGCAACACTTCCAGGCCGGCAATTTTGCCTGCGTCCTTGGTGGCTTGACGCTGAGCGTCGGAGAAGTAAGCGGGAACGGTGATAACGGCCTTATCCACCGTTTCGCCCAGATAGGCCTCAGCCGTGGTCTTGATCTTCTGCAGGATCATGGCCGAGATTTCCTGCGGGTTGTAGTCCTTACCGTCGATATTGACCTTATGGTCAGTACCCATTTCACGCTTGATGGAGCTGATGGTCTTGTCGGGGTTGGTGATGGCCTGATTCTTGGCGATCTGGCCAACCATACGCTCACCGGTCTTGGAGAAGGCTACGACAGAAGCGATGGTTCTGCCGCCTTCGGCGTTGGGGATAACGACAGCCTCGCCGCCTTCCATAACGGCGACGCAAGAGTTAGTTGTACCTAAGTCGATTCCGATAATTTTGCTCATTGATTGATTCCTCCATATATACAATTCAATAATTTATTAGTTTGCTACTTTGACCATGGCGTGGCGGATGATCTTATCGCCGATTTTATAGCCGGTTTCAAAGACTTCGACCACTTCCTGCTCGCCGAAATTCTCGTCATCCACATGAAGAACGGCGTAGTGGAGCATGGGGTCAAAGGTTTGGCCGAGGGCCTCAATTTCCTCAATGCCGCAGTTGGTCAGGATTTCCGATGCCTGAGCCAGTATCATTTCGACGCCCTTTTTCATAGCGGCACCGTCGTCGGCCGGGCTGGCGGCGGCACGCTTAAGATTGTCGATCATGGGCAGAAACGCCGTTAAGGTATCAGCCTTGGCATCGCTGTAGGTTTGCTGTTTTTCACGCTGGGTGCGTTTTTTATAATTATCGTATTCGGCCATGAGGCGCAGATACCGATCTTTTTCCTCATCCAGTTCTTTTTTCACCGAAGCACCGGCGGCCAAGGCGGCATCCAGTTCTTCGCCGATCTTTACATTTTCCTTGATCAGCGCATCAAACGATTCTTCGTCCATCGGCAACTTAGTCACCTTGGGTTCTTCGTTTGGCGTGTCTTGTTTTTTGTTCGCCATGATTAGTTCTCCTTTTTATCTTGCCCGTCGCCAAGCATGAGTTTGGAGACGATATAAGAAAAATATTTCATATCCGAGAGAATGCGCTGATAGTTCATGCGCATCGGGCCTACGACCGAGATGGTGGTATTGCCCTTTTCGCTATCCCCCAGCGAGGCGGTAATCAAAGAAGCGTTGGGGAAAAATTCGGGATCGATACTCACCTGAATGTTGCCATCCTGCGGCATGATGACCATTTTATTGAAATTATGACGGTCGGCAATAATGTCATAGAACTGCTTGAGCCTTCCGATGTCATAAAATTCGGGGTACTGCAAGAGATTGCTCTCACCGCACACGACCATTTCCACGTCAACCAGTTCTTCAATAATGGCACGGATATGGCGGGAAATGCCCATCATAGACGGCACATATCTTACGATCTCCCCTTCGATCATATCGAACATGGCGTGGTTGATCTGCGAAATCTCAATTCCCGTCAAATTCACGTTCAAGATGCGGTTGAGCACGGTAGCATCGTTGATGCTGATGGGGGTATTGGCGGTAAAAACGCTGGTTTTAATCTGATCTCTACCGATGACGGCAATAATTGCAATATTGCGTTCATCGATGCAGGTGCATTCAAAATAGATGATTTTGCGGTGTTGGGCAATCGAATGAACCGAGATGGCGGCGCAATTTGTCAAGGCGGCGGCCATGTGGGCACACTGCGACAGGAAGCGCTCGGGACGGGCGGAAAACCCTTCGGCCATTTGATGGATGCGGTCGACCTGCCGAGGATCGGGGGCCAGTTCCGACATAATCTGATCCACATAGTATTTATACCCCAGATTACTGGGAATTCGGCCTGCCGAGGTATGCGGCTGATAGACCAGCCCCAGTTCCTCCAGCCTTGCCATTTCGTTGCGCAAGGTGGCCGAGGACAGATTGAACTTCTCAAAGACAGGCGCTTTTGAGCCTACCGGTTCGCAACTCTCGATATAGGCATCGATAAGGGTATTTAAGATCCGTAATCGCCGCTCGTTTAAGTCCATGACTGCGCCTCCCCTTCAGGTTTAGCACTCAAAATGATTGAGTGCTAATATAAGATACCACTATAGTCAGGAAAAGTCAAGGGCTTTCATGAAAATTTTAGCAAAAGAAAAAGCAGGAAGCGAATTTGCTTCCTGCTTTCTTTGAAACGATAACTTACTTGAGTTCAACTTCAGCGCCAGCGGCGGTGAGCTTCTCTTTGATAGCTTCGGCATCGTCCTTGCCAACGTTCTCCTTGATGTTAGAAGGAGCGCCGTCAA
>JAZKZU010000097.1:0-2483 GCA_045612825.1 Eubacteriales bacterium | reverse complement strand
GGCTACGATCCGACTTCTACGCTTCCCAGAGCGATTACGGGGTGACCGTGGCGCTGGACGTTAACCTCGACGAGGAACTGATCGAGGAAGGCTTTGTGCGTGAGATCATTTCCAAGGTGCAGTCGATGCGTAAGGATTCGGGCTTTGAGGTGACCGATCATATCGAATTGGCGGTGTCGGGCAACGAGAAGATCGAAGAAATTGTGAAACGCAACGCCGATACCATTTGCGGCGACGTGCTGGCCGATGCGGTGGTCTACACGGTGGACGATTCGGCTAAGGAATGGGATATCAACGGCGAAAAGGCCAAGATCTCCGTTAAAGTTATGTAAAAAGAAAGTGGATGCCTTATTCGGCATCCACTTTTTCTTGGCTGAGGACTTTCTTCTGCCATGTTTTCTTCCCGCATTGGGGGCAGGTCATTTTTCTGGTGCGGCCCATGTGCGGGGCCAAAAATACGCTTTTGTAATCGGGAACGTATCGGTGTCCGCATGCCTTGCACTCATAATACCCTGCGGTTTGCTCCATTCGTAAGGCAAAGAAGCAACCGGCCAAGAATAAAGCAAAGCTCAGCAAAACAAGAGCGCCTCTCAGCCAGCCCTCCATTGGCACAAAAGAGGCAACAAATATCAAGGCCAAAAGAACTACCGTTGCCGTAATGCCTACGAACACCTCGGCAGACAACAATCTTTTATCGGCCTGTTCTTTCTGCTTCATCATCTCAAGCAAATGATTTTCTAAGTCTTTGTTGTAATTTTCCATAGGTATTTCCTCTCCGCTCAATAATTCGGTTACGCTGATGCCGAGGATATGACACAGATCGATCATGATCGATGCGTCGGGCAGAGATTTTCCCGTTTCCCATTTGGATACGGCTCGGTCGGTGATGTTCAGTTTTTCGGCCAGCTGCATCTGGGTGAGATTTTGCCCTTTTCGGCGCTCGGCTATAAAGGTTCCGATCTTCATTTGGTTCATGGGTGGTTCTCCTTTCGGTATCAGTATAGCCAAGGAAAAGCGAAAAATCTACATACCGTTGGTTGAGTGGGGATTACAGGTATTTAAGCAGGTCGAGCGGAGTGTCGATGATGGCGAGGGCGTGGGCGGCTTCCAGTTCTTGGCGGGAGCCGTAGCCGTAGGTGACGCCGACGGCGGGCAGGCCAACCTCCGTAGCGCCTAAGATATCATGCTCCCGATCGCCCACCATAAGTACGGTGCTCGGGTCGGGGTCGCCTAAGCGGTGCAGGCAGTAGCGGATGACGTCGGCCTTTTTGATGCGGGTACCTTCCAAATTTGAGCCGGCGATAACGGTGAAATATTGTGCCAGATCAAAATGATCGGCAATTTTTTCGGCAAAGATTTCGGGCTTGGAGGTGGCCATGGCGATGGTGCAACCTCTGTCTTTGAGGGCGGCGAGCAGTTCGGGGATGCCGTCGTAGACGACGTTTTCAAAAATGCCGTGGGGACGGAAATATTCCCGATAGTATTCGACGGCCAGATCGGCCTTGTCCTCGCCGACGTACAGATCGGCAAATCGGTCCCGCAGGGGCGGGCCGACGAACTTGTTGAGTTCCTCACGGGGCGGCGGGGTGATGCCGGACTTTTTGAGAGCGTAGGCGACCGAGTTGGTGATGCCTTCGCCGTTGTCGGTAAGGGTGCCGTCGAGATCAAACAAAATGGTGGAAAATTGGCTCATAATGCCTCCAAAAATGAAATGGTTTCTATATTATACGCATAGGCAAAAAATTTGTCAATTCAGGGCAAAAAATTTTGAAAAATTCTCTTGCACTATGGGTTTGATTGTGCTATAATATGCCAAACACGTAGAAATGGAACAGTAAGCGCTCCCCTTTCGCAAAGAGAATTGCCGGCAGGTGTAAGGCATGGAAAGGATGTGCCGAAACTCGCCATGGAGTGGCCGCCAGGAAATGGGCGGACGGGTGCTCCCGAAACAGGGCTTAGGAGGTGTTGGCCTCTAAAGGGCATCCCGCAAGGGATGAAAAAGAGTGGTACCGCGGAAGAAGTGCTCTTTCGTCTCTTTGTCCGATGGGAGAAGAGACGGGGGAGATTTTTTTATTTTTACCCCCGCACAAGGAGGAACCTATGAATCAACCCAAAACCATGACAGGATCGCAGATCGTAATTGAAACGCTGATCGAGCAGGGCGTGACCGATGTGTTCGGCTACCCCGGCGGTCAGGTGCTCAACATCTACGACGAACTATACAAGGCGGGCGATCGCATCAACCACGTGCTGACCGCTCATGAGCAGGGCGCATCCCATGCGGCCGACGGCTATTCCCGTGCCACCGGTAAGGTGGGCGTGGTGATCGCCACTTCCGGCCCCGGCGCTACCAATCTGGTCACCGGTATCGCCACTGCATACATCGACTCCGTACCTTTGGTGGCCATCACCGGCAACGTGCCCAATTCTATCATTGGTACTGATGGCTTTCAGGAAATCGATATTACCGGTGTGACCCTGCC
>JAZKZU010000096.1:0-4602 GCA_045612825.1 Eubacteriales bacterium | reverse complement strand
ATGCCTAAAGAGATCATACTCAGAAACGTGGGCATGAGCTGCGGTGCATCGATTGGGCCGGGTCTGTGTGCCGCCTTTTATAAGGGCGAGCCGATCAGCCAAAATCTGGTGACCGAGCACGCCGTTATGGATGAGATCACCAACGAACTAAAATCGAAATAAAGAGGTAAAAAAAGATGAGAACCTTTACCGTAGTTACCGACTCGACCAGCGATTTGGGGAAGGACCTTCGGGACAAATATGATATTCTTTACACGCCGATGAACTACGTCATTGACGAGACCGAATATCCCGCTATGCTTGACTGGGAGAGCCACAGCGCCAAGGATTTTTATGATATGATGCGAAAGGGTGTTCACATCCGTACCACGCAGGTGCCCCGTGACAACTACGTTCGCACCTTTACCGAGATTCTGGAGTCGGGCAAAGACGCTCTTTACATATCCTGCTCCTCTGCCCTGTCGGGTTCGATCAACATTGCCCGTGTCGTGGCCAAGGAGCTGATGGAAAGTTATCCGGATGCCAAAATTTGCTGTGTGGACTCTTTGATTAGTTCTTTGGGGCAAGGATATCTGGTTTTGCAGGCGGCCCAGATGAGAGATGCCGGTAAGACGGCAGAAGAAACGGCGGCCTACATGGAGTCGATTCGTCTAAAGGTCAATCAGTGCGGTACGGTGGGCAGTTTGGAATATCTGCGCCGTGCCGGCCGTGTTACGGCATCCAGCGCCTTTTTCGGCAATCTGTTTGGGGTCAAGCCCATCATTATTTCCGACAAGATTGGGCAGAACTTTGCAGTAAAGAAGGTTAAGGGTTCTCTCAACGCCAAGAAGGAAATTGCCGCTATGCTGGCCGAGGTGACTGAAGATGCGGAGAATCAGACCCTTTACATCACCCATGCCGATGCGCTTGAAGATGCGGAGCAGTTGCGGGATGAGATTTTGAAGGTTGTGCCTTTTAAGGACTGCTATATTAACTACATTGCTCCCATTGTGGGAGCGTCGGTTGGCCCCGGCACCATCATTGCCTTTGGTTTTGGTAAAGAGGTCACCGTAGAAGGAGGAAAATAATCATGGCAATCGAGGCACTCGACGGATCGCTTCTGTATCGGGTTTTGGAGAACGGATACCGAAACCTGCGCAGAAATATGTCCGTGATTGATGACCTCAACGTATTCCCTGTCCCCGACGGTGACACGGGAAAGAATATGACAATGACCATCGAGGGTGGTATCGTTAAGGGTAAAGGCCGCACCGGCATGGTTGGCGAGATCATGCAGGACGTTGCCTCCGGCACGCTGTTATCGGCACGAGGCAATTCGGGCGTTATCCTGTCGCAATTTGTGCGGGGATTAGCCAACGGTATGCCCGATCACGACTTGCTGACAACAGACGACTTTGCCGTTGCCATGCACAGCGGTGTGGAGAAGGCATACGATGCGGTGGCCAATCCTGTAGAGGGCACGATGCTGACCGTTATGCGGGAGGGTGCCGAGAGCTTAGACGGCCATTCGTTTGCCGATTTTAAGGAGCTTTTTGAGCATCTGACTCATGCGATGAAGGTATCCTTGCGGCACACGCCGGAGTTGTTACCCGTACTCAAAGAGGCGGGGGTTGTGGATTCGGGCGGTGCAGGCTTGATCTGCATTTTCGAAGGGATGCAGATGGGGCTGGTCGGCGAATGGATCGATGAAGATGCCGAGCCGATTGCCACCTATAATTCTTCGTTATTTACCGAATATGATCCGAATTCCTTATTAGAATACGGATACTGCACCGAGTTTATTTTGCAGGTTCAACCTTCGAAGGTGGATCCGTCCACGCTTAAGGTGCAGGATATTATTGAACAGTTGTCGGCGTTTGGCAACTCGATTGTTGCGGTATTGGAGCAGACGATTCTAAAGGTACATATTCACTCTTTTGAGCCGGAGCGTGTACTGGCCTTTGCCCGCACGATGGGCGAATTCCTCACTACCAAGATCGAAAACATGTCGGTTCAACACAGTGAGACGGTAGCGCCGAAGAAGGATCCTGTTAAATACGCTGTGGTTGCCACGGCAATGGGTGATGGGGTTCTGGATTATTTCAAGCAGATCGGTGCGGCGGCTGTGATTGACGGCGGTCAGACCAATAATCCCTCCGCTCAGGATTTCATCCATGCCTTTGAAACCTTGGATGCGGAGCATATTATCGTTCTGCCTAATGATTCGAATATTGTTATGGCGGCCAATCAGGCGGCGCAAATGTATGACAAGACCGATGTTCGGGTTATTCCCACCAAGTCGATTGCCGAGGGGTATTCGGCCCTTTCGATGATGGATCTGTCTTTTGACACGGTGGAGGCGGTCATGGAGAACATGTCGGCCTATCTGCCCGACGTGACCACCGGCTATGTCACCAAGGCGACCCGTGATGCTGAGATTGACGGGGTGGCCATTAGTAAGGGACATTTCCTTGGCCTGACACCCAAGCATATTTATTGCGACGGTGAGGACAAGGTGGATGTGGCAATGGCTTTGTTTTCCGCCATTCCCGAAATGGCAGACAAGCAGGTAATGACCGTTTTTGCGGGCAAGGATGTAACGCCTACTGAGCAGGATCGGTTGGCTGTTGCCTTCGAAGAAGCCTATCCCTTAATCGAAGTAGGCTTTATTGAGGGAAATCAGGACGTTTACAGTTTCATTTTCGCCATTGAGTAATGAGGATACTATGAAAAAGGTTGTACTGGATATTTTTGGCGCAGATGCGGGCACCGGCGCTATGATCGAAGGAGCGCATGCGGTACTGGATCGCCATGCGGAGATCGGGATGGTGCTGGTTGGTGACCGTGCGGATATTGAGAACTACGGTTCACTTGAAAAATACGGAGATCGCTTGGAGATCATTCATGCGGATGATTTCATCTCCAATACCGATCCAGCTTCCTGCGTTTTCAACGGACGGGAGAGCTCATCTATGGTGCTGGCACTCAAAAAGCTCAAAGAGGATCCCGATTGTGTGGGGCTACTCAGCCCCGGCAGTACGGGTGCGCTTATGGTGGGCAGTATTTTCCGTGTTGGGCTGATTCAAGGCTTGAAGATGCCTGCCCTTTCCACTTCTCTGCCGAGAGTGGATGGAAACATGGTTTGCCTGGTTGATTGCGGCGCTAATGTGAATTGTACCGAAAAGGATCTACTCACCTTTGGACTGCTTGGTGATGCTTATGCCAAGGTGATGTATCGGCTGGAGGCTCCGCGTGTGGGGCTGATGTCGGTAGGAACTGAGCGCACCAAGGGGAATGAACTGACGCTCAAGGCCTATCCCCTGCTTGAAGAAGCAAATATCAATTTTATCGGCAACATTGAGGGCAGTGACCTGATTATGGGCAAGGCTGACGTAGTGGTTTCGGACGGATTTTCTGGTAATGTTTTGCTGAAAAGCCATGAAACAGCCGGTCAGATCGCCATGCACATTCTCAAAACGGAGATGCAGAAATCTCCCGAACATGCGGCGAGCATGGAAGATGCCTATGAGCAGTTGGCCTATCTGTATGATCTGAATGTCCGAGGCGGCGCCACCTTCCTCGGCACGAAGAAGCCGGTAATTAAAATGCACGGCGTGGCCGTTGCCCGTACGGTTGTTTCCTGTACCGAACAATTGCTGATGCTGGATGATAACGGATTTTCCGAAGGCATCAAAAATATACTAAGTTAAAAAAATGAAGCAGTCCCGTTTCGGAACTGCTTCTTCATTCATGCGTGATGGTATCTTCTTTCCCATATCCATTTGCTGATGGCGTAGCGAATGGGAATGCTGGCCCATACAGCCACATTGTATGTAATAAATAACGGAACGGACGGACATAACAAGCTAATCAGCCAACAGAACGTCGTATATCCCCCAAACCGCATAATAATTCGCAACATAGCGTGAGGCATATCCCGATATTTATAGTAGCGAAAGATCAAAAATACGTTCATCAGTTCGGCAATAACCGCAGCTGTGATGCCAATGGACGGCATGGTCAACCACAACATATGATATCCCCACATAACGCCGATGGCAAGCATAAGTGCTTCACAGAATAAGGCCGTACACATCCCCGCTCGCGCCGAATAGAATAACCGGCGATAGATGCGAACGGTATCGGCAACCGGATTAAAATGCGAAGATTTATTTCCGTCGATATAAATAGCAGGAATGGGCATGGTGGTAATGGGAATATGCTGTTTATCTGCATGGTATAGGACGTTCATTTCGTAATCATATTTCGTACCGTCCACCCGCAACAGCCAGCCGATATGCTCCACTGAAAAACGGCGAAGGCCCGATTGGTTATCCATAAAGTAGTGGCCGGTCAAAAGCGTATATACCCATTTTGACAGATCGTTTCCAAAACGGGAACGGGGCGGAATATCTCCGCTCAGATCTCGTGTACTGAGCACCATGGACGCCCGCGCATACGGCTCGGTGTTGATACGAACAATATCCTCTACGGTGTGCTGGCCGTCGGCATCGGCCGTGGTAAAATACTTGCAATCGGGAAAATGCTGCAACAAGGCCGACATACCGTATTTGAGCGCCGCACCTTTTCCCGTATTTTCCGGCAGATGGATAACCTTGGCAT
>JAZKZU010000095.1:0-1941 GCA_045612825.1 Eubacteriales bacterium | reverse complement strand
GGCGGCAAGATGAGCAAGTCCTTTGGTAACGTGGTGGATCCCGTGATTTTATGCGAGCGTTACGGCGTAGATGCCATTCGCTACTTCCTGCTTCGTGAAATTCCTTTCGGTTCGGACGGTATTTATTCCAACGAAGCGCTCATTAACCGCATTAACTTTGACTTGGCCAACGATTTGGGCAACCTGTTGTCCCGTTCGGTGGCAATGGTGAACAAATATTTCGGCGGCACTCTGCCGACCGACCGTAAAGCCGAAGCACTTGACGAGGAACTCTATGCCTTGGCGGCGGCTACGGTGGACAAGGTGGAGGAGAATATGGAGCAGTTACTCTTCTCCAATGCGCTGGCCGAGATCTGGAAACTGATTTCCCGCACCAACAAGTACATTGATGAAACGATGCCCTGGGTATTGGCCAAGGATGAGGCCAACAAGCCGAGATTGGCTACCGTTCTGTATAACCTGTGCGAGATGTTGCGCCTGTGCGGGGTAATGATTGCGCCCTTTATGCCCGAGACGGCGCCCCGTATGTTTGAGCAGTTGGGCGTTACCGATGCTTCGCTTACCGAGTGGGATTCGCTTCGTCGACCCGCTTCCCTGCCCCTTGACGTAACGGTGCATCCGGGTGCGGCGCTCTATCCCCGTATTGACGTAGCCAAGGAGCTGGAAAGCTTGGCGGCTTTAACCCAAAAGAAAGAGGAACCGGTTGTGGAAGAAAAGGCAAACGTAGCCAGTTTGATTGATATTGATGATTTTGCTAAGGTAAACCTGGTAGCGGCCAAGATTTTGGAATGTGAGCCGGTGCCCAAGAGCAAGAAGTTGCTCAAGATTCAGCTTGACTGCGGCGATAAGCGTCAGGTAGTATCGGGCATTGCCAAGTGGTACAAGCCGGAAGATCTGATCGGCAAGGTAGTTGTGATTGTAGAAAATCTCAAGCCTGCTAAGTTGTGCGGCGTAGAGAGTAACGGCATGATTTTGGCCTGCGATGCGGGCGAGGATGACGTACGCGTGATCTTCTTGGATGCCGACATTGCCCCCGGTTCGCAGGTTCGCTAAGATGTATTTTGACACGCATGCCCATGTGGACGATCCCCGCTTTGACGGGGATCGCTGCGAAATGCTTGAAAAGTGCCGCAAGACGGGTGTTTCGCTGATTATGAATATCGGTGCCCATTTGGAGTCCTCCCGTGCGGCGGTGGCCATTTCGGAGCAATACGAGGATATCTATGCGACGGTAGGATTTCATCCGTGTGATACCTATGATCTGACCGAAGAGCATTATGCTGAGCTGGAAACGCTGGCCAAGCACGACAAGGTAAAGGCGATTGGCGAGATTGGCTTGGACTATCACTATGAGGACACCGACAAGGACAAGCAGTTCGTGGCCTTTCGGCGGCAGATGGCCTTAGCCGAGAAGCTGGGATTGCCCGTAGTGATCCATAGCCGTGAGGCGACGCAGGACACCCTAGAGATTCTTAAAGAGTTTCCGAACGTGACGGGTGTGGTACATTCCTATTCAGGGAGTGTAGAGACGGCTCAGATTCTGCTGAAGATGGGGTATTATCTCTCCTTTAACGGCATTGTGACCTTTAAGAATGCGCACAAGGCGCGCGAGGTGTTGGCTACCCTGCCGCATGATCGGGTTTTGATTGAGACCGACTGTCCGTATCTTTCGCCCGAGCCGCATCGGGGAGAGCGCAACGATCCGTCGTTAGTGCCCCATGTGGCGGCCAAGGTGGCGGAGATTTGGGGTATTTCTCAGGATGAGGTGGCGCAAATCACCTTAAAAAACGGAAAACGTATTTATGGCATATAAAAAAGAGGCTCTGCATTTGCAGAGCCTCTTACTTGTATTTGGATTAGTAGGCGGTAACGACCTGAGCACTGCCGGTGGGGCAAACGCTCTTGCAGCGGCCGCAACCGATGCACTTATGACCAGCCTCG
>JAZKZU010000094.1:0-2121 GCA_045612825.1 Eubacteriales bacterium | reverse complement strand
GGCCCTCGACCAACTCACGCAGGTAGCGCTTGGACATGACGGTATAGGTGATGTTCAGACGGGCAAATTCCCGCTGTTTGGGGGCGGGATCAAAGCCGCCGACATTATCGACCACCCACTCGTAAAGCGGTCTGTGGTTCTCAAATTCGAGCGAGCACAGCGAATGGGTAATGCCTTCCAAAGCGTCCTGCAGGGGGTGAGCAAAGTCGTACATCGGGTAGATGCACCACTTGTTGCCCTGACGGTGATGGGTGGCGTAGACGATGCGGTAGATAACCGGATCACGCATATTCATATTGGGCGAGGCCATATCAATCTTGGCGCGCAGGGTGTGTTCGCCCTCTTTATATTTGCCGTCCCGCATTTCACGGAACAGTTTGAGGTTTTCTTCCACCGAACGGTCACGCCACGGGCTGGGCTTGCCCGCCTCGGTGAGCGTACCGCGGTATTCCCGCATCTGCTCGGGGTTCAGGTCGCACACGTAAGCCTTGCCGTCCATAATGAGTTTCTCGGCAAACTCGTAGCACTTCTCGAAATAATCCGAGCCGTAGAAGATGCCGCCGTCGGGAATAGCGCCCAGCCAGCGCAGGTCTTCCTCGATGGAGCGTACATACTCGTCGTCCTCACGGACGGGGTTGGTATCGTCATAGCGCAGGTTGAATTTGCCGCCGTATTTCTTGGCGGTAGACCAGTTGATCCAGATGGCCTTGGCCGAGCCGATGTGCAGATAGCCGTTGGGCTCGGGCGGGAAGCGGGTGTGGATCTCGTGGGGATAGCCGGCCGCTAAGTCGGCATCGATAATCTCATGAATAAAATTATTGGTCGGTTCCATTAGTTTCTCTCCTTTGCGGCGGCCAGTCTGGCCAGTACTTTCTCACGCCCTAAAATCTGCATAACCGTATACATATCGGGCGAAGCGGTGCGGCCGGTTACCGCTACACGCAAGATGTTGGATATGTCACCCACATGCCCCTTATAGGCATCGGGATCGGCCTTATAAGCCTTGGTTTCGGCGGCATAGCCAAACTCGGTGGCCAACACCTTAATGGTATCAAACCACACCGTCTGATCGGCCGCTTGGTCATACATTTCGGCATAGCGGGTGAGAATGGCGTTAACATCGTCACCAATCAGCGTCGAATAGTCGGGCGCAAACAGTTCATCAAAGAAGAAGCCGGCATAGTCTTTCACGCCATTCCACTTGGTAATGTCCTTACGGGGCTTCTTGCCGCCACGGCCGATGGCCAGAATGGCTTTGGTGTAATTTTCATCACGGGTCAGCAGAGCGGCAAATTCGGAATCGTACTCTTTCGCCCACGCCGTCAGCGCCGTATAGACCTCCTCGGTGCTCATACGGGAAACGGTGGTGCGGGCAATATCGTCGAGCTTATCATAGTCGAACAACGAGCCCGATGCGCTCAGTTTCTTGATGGCAAAGGGGAAGTCGCTAAAAGGCTTGTCCGGATTGGCGGTGCGCCACTCCTCGTAGTTGGAGTTGAGCAGGGTCATGATATACTCGGTGATGCAAACCGGATCATACCCTTCCTTTTTATAATCGGCCAAGGCGGCCGCCTTATCCCGCTTGGAGAGTTTTTTCTTGGAATCGCCCTCCATCTTCATCAGCTGGGAACAATGCAGGTACTTGGGCAGTTTAAAGCCCAGCGCCTTGAACAGTTGGATATGGAACGGCAGAGAGGGCAGCCACTCCTCGCCACGCACCACGTGGGTGACTCGCATAAAATGATCGTCCACCGCATGGGCAAAGTGGTAGGTGGGAATGCCGTCCGATTTGAGCAATACATGGTCGATATGATTCTCGGTGATCTCCACATCGCCCTTGACCAGATCGGTAAACTTCATCTTGCGCTCGGGATCGCCCTCGCTCTTAAAGCGGATGACGAAAGGCACGCCCGCATCCAATTTCTCCTGAACCTGCTCAATGGTAGCGTTGCGCCACACCGCCCATTTGCCGTAGTAGCCGGGGTCAACCCCCTCGGCTTCTTGGCGGGCACGAATGTCGGTCAGCTCCTCCTCGGTGCAGAAGCAGGGGTAGGCTTTGCCTTCGCTTACCAGCTTCTTGGCCAGCGTAGCATAGATCTCCCGACGGGCGCTCTGGCGGTA
>JAZKZU010000093.1:0-3145 GCA_045612825.1 Eubacteriales bacterium | reverse complement strand
CCTTGGCCATCAACAAAGAGGCGGCACGGCACTTCCATCAGAATCTGAAAAGTGAGATTGGCAAAAAGGGCATGGAATATTTTGCCGCCCGAAAACTTACGCCATCGACCATTACCCGATTTGGATTGGGCTATGCGCCCGACAGTTGGGATGATATGATCCGCCATCTGACATCCAAGGGTTTTACCAAGGAGCAGATTGAAACGGCGGGGCTGGCGTTGCGGGGGCAAAAGGGCGGATATTACGACCGGTTCCGTAACCGTGTTATCTTCCCGATTATTGATACCACCGGCAGCGTGATTGCCTTTGGCGGGCGTATTTTGGAGAGCGGCGGCGGGGCTAAGTACCTAAACTCGCCCGATACGCCGGTATTCAAGAAAAGTCAGGTATTATTTGCGCTCAACTATGCCAAGAATGCCCCGGGTGAGCGGTTGCTGTTGTGCGAGGGGTATATGGATGTTATCAGCCTGCACCAAGCGGGATTCCCCTTTGCGGTAGCGCCCTTGGGTACGGCGGTAACGGCTGAGCACGCACGGTTGGCGGCAAGGTATGCCAAGGAGATTATCCTATGCTTAGACTCGGATGAAGCGGGGCAGACGGCCATGAACAAGGCCATCCGCTATTTTGAGGAGACGGGCATTAAGGTGCGTATTCTTACGGTCACGGGTGCTAAGGATCCGGATGAATATATCCAGAAATACGGAGCGCAGAAGTTTGCGCGGTTGCTGGATGGATCGGGCAGTCAGATTTCCTATCTGCTGGCCAAGGAGCGGAGAAATTATGATTTTTCCATTCCGGAAGATAAGAGTGAATATTTGAAAAAAGCATCGTCGATATTGGCGGGCGTACGCAGTCCGGTTGAGCGGGAGGTGTACATTTCCCGTGTGGCGCAGGAAACCGAGATTTCGGCTGAGTTTATCCGTGCCGAGATCAAGCATATTTCCGACAATCGGGAGGCGGCGGCCAAGAAGCGACAGATGCGGGAAGAAATGGATAAAATGGCGGGGGTGCGGGATCGCATTAATCCTGAAAAGAGTATCAATCTCAAGGCGGCGCGAGCCGAGGAGGGGTTGATTGCGGTACTGCTCAAACACCCCGATTATTATAAGAAGTTAGATCCGCCGATTACCGAGGAGCATTTTGTTACCGCCTTTAACCGTAATATTTTCCGCTTGATGCGGCAGCAGATTGAGGAAGAAGGCACGGTGTCGATCTCGGCCTTGGCGGGGTATCTGACCACCGATGAGGTGGCGAGGCTGACACAGTACACGGTGATGGCGGTGGCGGCTGACAATGAGTTGCGGCAGGCGTGTGACTATGCACGAGTGTTGCATACAACGGGCGGCGATATGGCCGGAGAGGATCCGGAGACGATTCGCCGATTCTTAGAGTTAAATAAAAAGGTTCAAAAAAGAAAGGAGTAATCGTTATGCCGAATGAGGAAGCAGTAAACAACGGTGTAGACGGTGAAAAGCCGGACAAGAAGCAAATTCTGAAAAATCTGATTGAAGAGGGACGAGCCAAGGGTATGCTTTCCCAGAAGGAGATTCACGATGCTTTTGGAGAGATCCAGCTGACGCAGGATCAATTTGAAAAGATCGTAGAGTCTTTGGAAGGTATGCAGATTGAGATTGTGGACAAGACCTTCGACGAGATTCCTGATGAGGAGTTGCTGGAAGAGGAAGAGGATAACAGTGAGATTCTGAAAAGCAACAATCTGGAGGAAGTGCTCTCCAATGAAGGCATTTCGGTCGACGATCCGGTCAAAATCTATCTGAAAGAAATTGGTCGTGTTCCGCTGCTCTCCAATGAGGAGGAGCAGGAACTGGCCAAGCGCATGGCGGAGGGTGACGAGGCGGCTCGCGCCAAGTTGTCCGAGGCCAACCTGCGTCTGGTTGTCAGCATTGCCAAGCGGTATGCGGGACGCGGCATGATGTTCCTGGATCTGATTCAGGAAGGAAACATGGGTCTTATCAAGGCGGTTGAGAAGTTTGACTATTCCAAGGGCTACAAGTTCTCGACCTATGCGACATGGTGGATTCGTCAGGCGATCACCCGTGCGATTGCCGATCAGGCCCGTACCATTCGTATTCCGGTGCACATGGTGGAGACCATTAACAAGGTCATGCGTGTCGAGCGTCAGTTGTTGCAGGAGTTGGGCCGTCAGCCCAAGCCCGAAGAGGTGGCGCAGGAGATGGGTATGAGCGTGGAGAAGATACGGGAAGTGCTCAAGATTGCCCAAGAGCCGATTCCTTTGGAAACGCCGATCGGCGAGGAGGAGGACAGCCATCTGGGGGACTTTATTCCCGATGAGGATATTACGGCGCCGTCGGATGCGGCATCGCAAGTGATGCTCAAAGAGGAACTGGAGGATGTGCTCAAGACCTTGACCGAGCGTGAGGCAAAGGTGCTCAAGATGCGTTTTGGTCTGGAAGACGGGCGTATGCGTACCCTGGAAGAAGTGGGACGGGATTTCAACGTAACCCGTGAGCGTATCCGTCAGATTGAGGCCAAGGCGTTGCGCAAATTGCGGCATCCGTCGCGCAGCAAGAGATTAAAAGACTTTTTGGAAGAATAATTCATAATTTGATATTGAATTTATTTACCAATTATGTTAAAATGTACAATTGATTAAAGAAAATTTCGGAGGAAATAACCCATGAAGATCAACAGCGTAAAGAAACTGGAAAAGAGTGTAGTCGAGCTTGAAATCGCCGTTACCGGCAAGGCTTTTACCAAAGCGGTAGATGAAGCCTATGCTGAGGCTGCTCCTAATATTGCCATTAAGGGCTTCCGTAAGGGCAAAGCTCCCCGCAACATCATTGAGAAGATGTACGGCAAGGGCATGTTCTATGAGAAGGCCATCAATAAGACCTACGGTGAGGCCTATGACAAGGCTATCGAAGAGGCCGGTCTGGATGTCGTAGCGGCCGGCGAGATTGACATTAAGAGTGTCGATGATAAGGGCTACGTTCTGATTGCCAAGGTTCCTGTTCGTCCCGAAGTGACTTTGGGCGAGTACAAGGGCGTTGAGGCTGAAAAGGCTGAAGTTAAGGTTGAGGATGCTCAGGTTGAGCAGGAGCTCGAGCACGTACGCAAGGCTCATGCCCGTACCGTTGACGTGACCGATCGTGCCGCTCAGATG
>JAZKZU010000092.1:0-4134 GCA_045612825.1 Eubacteriales bacterium | reverse complement strand
AGTAGCGTCTGCTCACCTACCGCCTCACGCAAGCCTTCTTCACCGGCCGCAATGCGAGCACGCACCTTGGCATTGGCTTCATCCAGCTCACTGCGATCTACCACACGTCCGGCCAGAATATCGGTATCACCCGCATCCGCCACACGGATCTTCTTCATCATCTGACGAACAATAACCTCTATGTGCTTATCGTTGATATCAACACCCTGCAAACGGTATACACGCTGAACTTCCTTGATCAGGTAGTTCTGCACCGCTTCGGTACCGAGAATCTCCAGAATATCATGCGGGTTGGCCCAACCTTCGGTCATCTCACCGCCCTTGGCGATCTCCTGCCCGTCGGTCACACGCACACGCACGCCATACGGAATGACATAGCTGCGCTCATCCAGTTCCCCGCCCTCGTTGGAGGTAACGGTAACCACCTTGTTATTCTTAACTTCTTCGATCGAAACCTTACCGGCGATCTCAGACAGCATGGCCATCGTCTTCGGCTTTCTCGCCTCAAACAACTCCTCAACACGAGGCAGACCCTGCGTAATATCGCTACCGGCAACACCACCGGTATGGAAGGTTCTCATCGTCAGCTGAGTACCCGGCTCACCGATCGACTGTGCGGCAATGATACCAACAGCCTCACCGGCATTGACCGGCTTGCTGGTCGCCAGGTTCAGACCGTAACATTTGGAGCAAACGCCATACTTGCTCTTACAGGTGAGCAGCGAACGAATGCGTACACGGGTAATGCCTGCCGCAATGATCGCCTTGGCATCGTCATCGGTCAGAAGCGTGTTGCGCTCAAAGAGCACCTCGCCCGTCTGCGGATGCACCACAGGCTCAGAGGTGTAACGGCCAACCAAACGGTCGGTAAAGCTCTCAATACGCTCGCTGCCGTCACGAATTTCTTCTACCCAAATGCCGTCTTCGCAACCACAATCGTCCTCACGAATGATCACTTCCTGCGCAACGTCTACCAGACGTCTGGTCAGGTAACCCGAGTCAGCCGTACGCAAAGCGGTATCGGCCAAGCCCTTACGAGCACCTCTGGAAGAAATGAAGTATTCCAGTACGTTCAAGCCCTCACGGAAGTTGGAACGAATCGGAATATCGATCGCCTTACCCGAGGTGTTGGCCATCAAACCACGCATACCGGCCAACTGACGGATCTGGTTGATACTACCACGAGCACCCGAATTGGCCATCATGTTGATGGGGTTGAACTGGCTTAAGTTGTCCTGCAATGCCTTGGTAACCTGCTTGGTCGTGTCATCCCACAACCCGATTACCAAACGATAACGCTCTTCTTCCGAAATCAAACCACGGCGGAAGTTACGGGTGATCACGTCAACCTTCTTCTCAGCCTCAGCAATCAGCTCTTTCTTCACTTCCGGCACCTCAATGTCGGCAACCGACATGGTGATAGCGCCCTTGGTCGAATACTTGAAGCCCTTGGCCTTGATGGTATCAATCATCTCAGCCGCCTCGGCAATGCCGTGAACCTTGATGCAGCGGTCAATGATAATACCCAGCTGCTTCTTGGTGCACAGAGCGTCAATTTCCAGATCCAGCACATGCTCGGGATCGTTACGATCAACAAATCCCAGATCCTGCGGCAGATCCTCGTTGAAAATAATCTTACCAACCGTCGTATCCACGATACGGCTGATGGTCTCGCCATTGATCTCCTTGGTCAGACGAACCTTGATGGGCGCATGCAGATGCACGTGACCGGCATCATAAGCCATCATCGCCTCGTTTACGCAAGAGAAAATGCTGCCCGCACCCTTCTTCTCAGGGTTAACACAGGTCAGATAATAGGAACCCAATACCATGTCCTGCGTAGGTACCGTAACCGGCTTACCATCCTGCGGCTTGAGCAGGTTGTTGGCCGACAGCATCAAGAACCGAGCCTCGGCCTGCGCTTCGGTGGACAGGGGTACGTGAACAGCCATCTGGTCACCGTCAAAGTCGGCGTTAAATGCCGTACATACCAGAGGATGCAGTTTGATGGCACGACCTTCTACCAGAACAGGCTCAAACGCCTGAATACCCAAACGGTGCAACGTCGGGGCACGGTTGAGCAGAATCGGGTGATTCTTGATCACCGACTCCAACGCATCCCATACGCCCTCATTGGCACGCTCCACCATCTTCTTGGCGTTCTTGATGTTCTTGGACACATCCATCTCCACAAGCTTCTTCATAACGAAGGGCTTGAACAGTTCGAGTGCCATCTCTTTAGGCAGACCGCACTGATAAATCTTCAGTTCCGGACCGACAACGATAACCGAACGGCCCGAATAGTCAACACGCTTACCCAGCAGGTTCTGACGGAAACGTCCCTGCTTACCTTTAAGCATATCCGACAACGACTTGAGCGGACGGTTGTTCGGACCGCTGACCGCACGGCCACGACGGCCGTTATCAATCAGAGCGTCAACCGCTTCCTGCAACATACGCTTCTCATTGCGCACAATGATCTCCGGCGCATGCAACTCCAACAACCGCTTTAAGCGGTTGTTACGGTTGATCACACGACGGTACAAATCGTTCAGGTCACTGGTGGCGAAACGGCCGCCGTCCAGCTGAACCATCGGACGAATATCGGGCGGAATTACCGGCAGAACAGTCAAAATCATCCATTCCGGACGGTTGCCCGAAATGCGCAGAGCCTCAACCACGTCCAAACGCTTGAGCAGTCTGGCACGCTTCTGTCCCGAAGCCCCTTCCAATTCTTCCTTCAACTCGGCCGACAAAGCATCCAAGTCAATCTCTTCCAGCAACGACTTGATGGTCTCCGCACCCATACCGGCATGGAAATCATCCTCGTACTTCTCTTTGAGATCCTGATACTCTTTCTCGGTCAGTACCTGACACTTGCTGATTTCGGTAATGTCCTCGCTGACCCAAGTCACGATATAAGCACTAAAGTACAGGATACGCTCCAGTACACGGGGCGAAATATCGAGAACCAGTCCTAAACGGGACGGAATACCCTTGAAATACCAGATGTGCGAAACAGGTGCGGCCAATTCAATGTGACCCATGCGTTCACGGCGCACCTTGGCCAACGTGATCTCAACGCCGCAACGTTCGCAGATCTTGCCGTTGTAACGCAACTTCTTGTACTTTCCGCAATGGCACTCCCAGTCCTTGGTAGGCCCGAAAATACGCTCGCAGAACAAACCGTCACGCTCCGGCTTGAGGGTTCTATAGTTGATCGTTTCCGGCTTCTTGACCTCGCCGTGCGACCACGAACGGATCATATCGGGAGAAGCAAGACCGATCTTGATGGAATCAAATTCATTAAATTCTGTGCTCATCCAATCACTCCCTTACATCATGTCGGAATCGTCGAACATGTTAGCCATAGCATCGGCACCGAAAATATCATCAGCAGCCGCATCCCCATCCTCATTGTCGAAGATGAAGCTGGCGCCCAACTCTGCCTCATCCACATCAGGTGCGGCAAAGTTATCCGATACATCCAGATCAATACCATGACCCTCGTCCTCGATCGGCTGACTCAGATCAATTTCCTCATTGTCCTTGGACAGGACCTTAACATCCAAGCCCAACGACTGCAATTCTTTAATCAATACCTTGAAGGATTCGGGAATACCCGGAGTCGGGATATTCTGTCCCTTCACAATCGCCTCATAGGTCTTGACACGGCCCACCACGTCATCCGACTTGACAGTCAGAATCTCCTGCAAGGTGTAAGCAGCGCCGTAGGCTTCCATAGCCCAAACTTCCATCTCACCGAAACGCTGACCGCCAAACTGAGCTTTACCTCCCAGAGGCTGCTGCGTTACCAGCGAGTACGGACCGGTCGAACGGGCATGAATCTTATCATCAACCAAGTGCGACAGTTTCAGATAATACATATAACCAACCGTAACATCCTGATCGAAATATTCACCGGTACGGCCATCACGAAGTTTAACCTTACCATTGGAATTGTAACCGGCCAAATCCAGTGCCTTGAAAATATCCTGCTCATTGGCACCGTCAAATACCGGCGTGGCAATCTTAATACCAAGCGCCTTAGCCGCATACGCCAAGTGTACTTCCAGCACCTGACCGATGTTCATACGGGAAGGAACGCCCAACGGGTTGAGTACAATATCCAGC
>JAZKZU010000091.1:0-3850 GCA_045612825.1 Eubacteriales bacterium | reverse complement strand
ATTATACACGCCATTCACATAGAACCATAAACTAAAGGCAATCAGGAAAGACAGAGCCAGCCAAAATATCTTGCTGTCCAGCATCTTACGAATCTTGGTCATCGCTGTCCTCCTTTCTACGCAACCAACCGCGCACCTTATCCATCCAGGAGTTCTTCTTCTCCTCCTCGGTGTGGATATGGTGATAGATGGCATCGCACAAACTGATCGAATCCAGATTGCGGATCAGTACCCCGTTTTGCGCCGTACTGATCTTACCCGTTTCCTCCGAAACCACAACCACCAAACAATCGGCCGCTTCACTCATACCAATGGCCGCCCGATGGCGAGTACCAAGCTCCCGTGACAAACTCACGTTCTGGGTCAGCGGCAACACACATCCGGCCGCCACCATGCGCTCCCCACGCAGGATCAACGCCCCGTCGTGCAAGGGAGATTTCGGATAAAACACGTTCATGATCAGCTCGGTCGAAATAGCCGCATCGATCACCGTACCGCTCTTGGTAATATCCCCAAGCCTCGTCGAGCCTTCAATCACAATCAGCGCACCCGTCTTGGTGCGAGACATATCGGTCATCGCATCCACGATCATCTGCGCCTGCTCCCGCATGGCCGCCGCCTTCTGCTCACTCTCCGGCGTGAAAATGGTGCTGATCTTGGTCACATTCCCTCGTCCCACACGCTCCAGAAGCGCACGAAGCTCCGGCTGGAAAATGATGATCAGCGCCAAAATACCGAATTCCAACAAACTGCTGATGATAAACGACGTCACGTTCATCTTGAGCAGGTTGGCAAGCAGCGTCACACCAAACACAAAAAGCAAACCCTTGATCAAGGGTGCCGCCCGTGTCTGCCGCAGAAACTTGATCGCCAGATAGATCAGATAGGTCACCAATAAAATATCCAGCGTATCGGTTAAAAAGTTAAAGGATTTTAAATTGTCTACAAAGAAGGAAAATACTTGGGCCACGCTTTGTCACTCCCGTATTTTTTCATTATATCTATTGTATCATAGGTTTTACAAGAATGAAACCAATTTTGCAATTTTTTTTAATTCTTTTTCAAATTTTTCTGCGCTGTCCCATCCGTTAAAGGCGCCAAAACTTATCCGCACCCCACCGTCGGGCGCCGTACCCAGCTTTTGGTGAGCATCGGGCGCACAGTGAAGTCCTGCCCGCACCCCGATTCCCGCCTCATCCAGCCGCATGGCCACCTCCTGCGAAGCCATGCCTTCTATATTTAATAACAGCGTGCCGCTCTGCGGCCGCCCATATACGTTGATATGCTCTACATCACATAACTCATCATATACCGCCTGTGCCAGCCGCCGCTCCCGCTCGGCAATCGCCTCACGCCCGTGACGGGCAATAAAATCCAGCCCCGCCCCCAAGGAAGCAATCGCCGGCAGGTTCTGCGTCCCCGCCTCCAATCGCTCAGGTGGCAGTTCGGGCATCCCGATCGCCTGCGAATCCCCGCCGCTCCCGCCGTATAATAACGGCTCGGGACACACATCCTTACCCAGAACCAAAAGCCCGCTGCCCATGATGCCATATAGCCCTTTGTGCCCCGCCGTACAAAGCATGGAAATATCATCCCGATCCACCTGCAGGTCCATCGTCCCCGCCGCCTGCGAAGCATCCACCACAAAAGGAATACCATACCGCTTACATAACTGCGCAATCTCCGCAATCGGCAACCGCTGCCCTGTCACGTTCGATTGCGCCGTCACGCAACAAAGGGCCGTAAAGGGCGACAGGAGCGCACGGAAATTCGCCACCGTCTGCTCATCGCTTTCTTCCACCTTGGCCATGCGCCGCCGCACCCATCGGTTATTCATAAGTGGCCGCCGCACCGCATTGTGCTCCATATCGCTGGTGACCACCTCACCCTGCACACCCGCCAAAGCGATATTGAGGGCATGAGTAGCGTTTTGGGTAAAAACCACCCGCTCAGGCGAAACGCCGAAAAAGGCGGCCGCCTTCTCCCTCACGCCATATACCATCTCCTCACCCCGTACCGCCCAGCGATGCCCGCCACGCCCCGGATTTCCCAAACGGACGGCATCCACCGCCGCCCGCATCACCGACGGCGGCTTGGGGTAGGAAGTTGCCGCATTATCAAGATAGTACACCGACACCGCCCTCTCTCAGAAGCTCCCGTGCCTTCGCCTCCTTGGCGGCATCGATCTCCAAGGCATACCGACACCCCTCAACCCGCCGCAACAAGCAGGACAAGCCCGCCCGACGTAATAGGTCACGCCCCTTTTGTCCATAGGTCACCGAAGCCACCATCAATCGCACTTTCATACCTTTCACCTCCCCTACCATCCTACGCTTCCCCCTTATTTCTTGCCAAAAACAAGAAAAAGGAGATGCTTTACGCATCTCCCTCTTGCACTTTAGCCAATAGCATTTGCATACGAATCTACCGCATCATTCACAGCATCCGCAGCGGAGTTTACCGCACTGTTGTAAGTATCCAGCGCATCCTCAAGTGCCTTTTGCTCTGCAGACTTGCAAGCAACCAATGACAACGCCATAAGTCCCACAAGTACTAAACAAACAATCTTTTTCATTTTTATACTCCTTTCTTTTGTTTTGTTGAATAGTATTCACCATTCTTTTTTGAATTATAGCATAAAATAATAGTATTGTAAATAGTGTTCAACAAAAAAGGAGGAGTTTTTATGTTTAAGGTCAAGGCGCCGGACGGGAGCAACAATCTTTGCGGTCAACGCATTGCCGAAATACGAAAAACAAAAAAATTGTCCCAACGCAAACTTGCCGCAAAAATGCAACTCCTTGGTTATGACGTCGATCATTATTTCATTCGTCGCGTAGAAAACGGAGAACGTTTTGTGACCGATATTGATCTTGTAATTTTCTGCCGATCTCTTGATGTAAGACTCACCGACATTTTATCTCTTGATGAGGTCTCTCTATAATGATTATTTATGATAAATTATGGCAGACGATGAAAAACAAAGGTGTCAGCACCTATTGGCTGCGAGAAAAGTGCGGTATTGACAGCAAAACCATACGTCGATTACGTGCCAATGAAAATATCGAAACCAAAACGCTGGATAAACTTTGCCATGCATTAGACTGCAAAATTGAAGACATTATGGAATATCAAAACGGAGATGCTTAAAGCATCTCCGTTTTCCTCTTGCATTTTCCCAAAACTGTGATATAATTTGAGTAATGCACAATTTCGGAGGATGTTATGAAAATTTATGAAGAATTACAGGCCCGTGGTCTGATCGCTCAGGTCACCGACGAGGCCGAAATACGGGATCTGATCAATAACGGCGGCGCCCGTTTCTATATTGGGTTTGACCCTACGGCCGATTCCCTGCATGTGGGTCACTTCATGGCTTTGTGCCTGATGAAGCGCCTGCAGATGGCGGGCAATAAGCCCATCGTGCTCATCGGCGGCGGCACCGGCATGGTCGGCGATCCCTCGGGTCGTACCGATATGCGCTCGATGATGACCACCGAAACCATCCAGCACAACTGCGATTGCTTTAAGAAGCAGATGGAACGGTTCATCGAGTTTGGCGAAGATAAGGCCATCATGGTCAACAACGCCGATTGGTTGCTCGATCTGAAATACGTCGAACTGCTCCGTGAAGTCGGCGCCTGCTTCTCGGTCAACAATATGTTGCGTGCCGAGTGCTACAAACAGCGCATGGAAAAGGGCCTGAGCTTCTTGGAGTTCAACTACATGATCATGCAGTCGTACGCCTTCCTGCACCTGCCCCGCCACTACGGCTGTAATATGCAGTTCGGCGGCAATGACCAGTGGAGCAATATGCACGGCGGTACCGAACTGATCCGCCGCAAGGAAG
>JAZKZU010000090.1:0-8173 GCA_045612825.1 Eubacteriales bacterium | reverse complement strand
GGTAGCACTGTTCCAGTTCCCTCTTCTCGGTATGATCCTCTTTCACCACGACGATCATGCCGGTGATGAACTTGGAGATGGCCAGCGCATCCGATACGAGGTTGACGGGGGGCAGGTCGACCACAATATAGTCGAACTTCTCGGACAGGGCGCGCAACAGGTTTTCCATGCGGCGGGAGCCCAGCAGTTCCGAGGGGTTGGGCGGCAGTTCGCCCGAGGGGACAACATACCAGTTATTCAAAACGGTGGAGCGGAAAATGCTCATATCCATCGATTCCTGCTCCATCAACAGGTTACTCAAACCCGGGGCGGCCTCCAGCTCCATTTTCTTGGCGATACTGGGGACGCGCATATCACCGTCGATCAACAGCACACGCTTGCCGCTTTCGGCCAGCACGTAGGAGAGATTGATGGCGGTGGTACTTTTCCCTTCCCCACGGTTGGCACTGGTCATGCCGATGATGGGACACTTGACCTCGGCGGGAATGGTAAAGGACAGGTTGGTACGCAACAATTTATACTGTTCTTTTGCGGTAAATTCCAGATGTTCATGCAAGGTACGGCGAACCTCAGCGGCGAAACCGGCCTTTTTCCGTCTATTATTTGTAGCCATATTTCTTCACCCGCCTTATCAACCTTTAGATTTATACCGATATCCGTAATGGCTCTCATGAGTACCCATGACCGGAATCTTGGCCAGAATGGGATACGGATAGGTATTGATCAGATATTCTTCATCATGGATGCGATCATCCAGAATGGCGACCAGAGCCAGAATCATAACCGAAGCGAGCAGCCCCAGCACAAAGCCGATGGCGGTATATTTGGTAATACTGGGCGAGACCTTACGCAAGCTGACAACGGCCGAATCGACGACCTCCATACTGCTGCCCTCGATGATTTCGGAAATACGGCGGGGCAGGACTTCGGCGATGGCGTTGGCGATCTTCTCGGCTTCATACGGATCGGGGGCCGTGACCTTGACACGCATGATCTCGGTTTCATCCACAGAGCCGGCCTCGATCATCGAAGCAAGAGCCCCTGCCGAGTAATCGACACCCGCTTTATCGGCGACCGCTTCGAGGGTGGTGCGGTTGTTGAGCAGAACGGTATAGGTTTTCACTAAGTTCTGCGCCGCCATGATCTGCGAGGAGGAGATACTGAAACTGGCACCGCCGACCGACACGCCGTTATTGACGTAGAGCATGACCGATGAGGAATACATCGGGGTCAGCGCAAACGAGGCGTAGCTAAAGCCGATCACGGCGCCCACCAGAGCCGCCAGAACGATGGCCCATGCGCGGCGAAGCAGGACTTTGACAATGTGCATCAAGTCCACCGTATACACTTCTTTTGTCTTGTTTGCTGTACTTTCCATATATGGAATCTCCCTTAATTTTGGGTAAATTTTGGATTTTGTATGGAATTTGCCCATACTACAGATACATTATAGCACTTAATTTTGGCAAAATCAACAACAAAAAGCTTGGTTGCGGAAATTTATTCGGCGAAAATCGGTTTGCGGCATAATTCTATAGTAAATGATTGACAATAGAAGAAGAAAAATCTATAATTAGAGTAACATTTGATATGGAGTTTACACGATGAAAAAGGTAGATCCTGCCATTCTTAAGGAAACCAAATACTTAGCCGCTTGGGTCGGTGTGCTCAGTTTGCTGATGCAGGCCGTCTTTCTTGTGCTGCGCCGCTGGGATTACACGGTACTTACGGGCAATTTGCTGGGCGGTATGGCGGCGGTCGGCAACTTCTTTCTGATGGGACTTGCGGTGCAAAAGGCGCTGGGCAAGGGCGAGAAGGAAGCGAAAAGCGCCATGAAAGTGTCCCAAGCCTACCGCACTTTACTGGTGCTGGTGCTGTTGATTGTGGGGGTGGTACTGCCTTGGTTTAACACCTGGACGGTAATTCTTCCCATCTTCTTCCCCCGTATCGGCATTGCGTTTCGGCCGTTATTTGATAAAAGCGGAGGTGATTCCTCTGAAACATAAACGCTTCACCTTTTTGGATGCCGTCTATCTGGCGATGGTCTTTGTGCCTTTATTGGCGGGGATTGTGCTGAAAATCCTGACCAAGCCGCTCTCGGACGGCATCAACATTACGGGCGCGCAGGTGTATTTCACCATCCCTCTCCCCTTGCAGGACCTGCCCATTACCGAGTCGCAGATCAATTCGTGGCTGGCCATTCTTATGGTATTGGGGTTGTGCTTATTCCTGACACGGGGGCTGAAAACCCGTAACATTTCGGTACGGCAACACTTGGCCGAATGGCTGGTGCAGCAGGCCGACAAGTTAACGCACAATAACATGGGCTCGTATTTTATGGGGTACTCGGCCTTTATTGCCGCCATTTTGGGGCTATCGGCCTTTTCGAGTTTGCTCTCGCTGTTTGGTCTGTTCCCGCCGACCTCGGATATCAACGTGACGGCCGGCTGGGCGGTACTGGTTTTCATTCTGATTACCTATTATAAAGCCAAGTGCGGGCCGGTACGGTATCTGAAGAGTTTTGCCGAGCCTGTGCCGTTACTCGCTCCGCTTAACATTATCAGCGAGGTGGCCACGCCCCTTTCGATGGCGTTTCGTCATTACGGCAACGTACTGTCGGGCACGGTCATTTCGGTATTGCTGGGTACGGCGTTGCAGGGGTTGTCCAAGACGGTGCTTGGATGGTTGCCGGGGGTTTTCGGCGAGATTCCCTTTTTGCAGATCGGTATACCCGGTGTGCTCTCCCTTTACTTTGATGTTTTCAGTGGGCTGTTGCAGGCATACATTTTTGCGATGCTGACCATGATGTATGTATCGGGCGGTTTCCCGCTGGACGAATATTTAGCCAAAAAGAACAAAAAGAAACTAAAAAAATCTTAATCTACGGAGGAAAAGAATTATGTTGGAAATTGCGATTGGTATTATTTTGGGTTGTTGTGCGCTGGGCGCCGGTTGCGCCATGATTGCGGGTATCGGACCGGGTGTCGGTGAAGGTAACGCCGTAGCCAAGGCTTGCGAAGCCATCGGCCGTCAGCCCGAGTGCAAGAGCGACGTGACCAGCACCATGCTCATGGGCTGTGCCATTGCTGAGACGACCGGTTTGTACGCTTTGGTTATTGCCATTTTGCTTATCTTTGTTGCCCCCAACCTGTTGGTGAACATTCTGACCAGCGCGATTGGCTGATAGGGAGAGAATTTCATGCAGAATTTGGATGTCATTTCTGTCAATCTCTGGCAGATCTTGATTTCATTGGCCAACCTGCTTATTATGTTCCTCATCATCAAGAAGTTCCTTTACAAGCCGGTCAAGGCCACCCTTGCCAAGCGGCAGAGTGAGCTGGACGAGCAGTACCAAGCCGCCCAGACGGCTGAGGAGGAAGCCCTCCGCCATAAGGCCGACTGGGAAACCAAAATGGCCGAGGCGCAGGCGCAGGCCGACCGCATTGTCGACCAAGCGACCGAGCAGGCCAAGTTCCGCTCGGATGCCATGCTCGATGAGGCGCATCAGAAGGCCGAGGCTTTGGTGCAGATGGCGCAGACCGAGGCGCAGTTGGAGCGCCGCAAAGCGCAAGAGGGCATCAAGCGGGAGATCGTTGAGGTGTCGGGCGTACTGGCCGAGAAGATGCTGGAGCGTGAGATCAACGCGGAGGATCACCGCAAACTCATTGATTCCTTTATTGAGCAGATAGGTGAATCGGATGAGTGAGGTAGCCAAGGAATACGGAGCGGCGCTGTTTATGGTGGCCGCTGAAAGTGAGCAAACCGCTGCGTTTGCCGAAGACTTGACCGCCATCGGGAAGGCCTTTGAGGACAATCCCGACTATATCCCCCTGCTTTCCTCCCCCAACATCCCCATGGATGAGCGGCTTTTACAGATCGAGCAGGCCTTTGGCGGGGCGGTGCAGGAGCCGGTATTGGCCTTTTTGCAACTGCTTTGCCAAAAGGGGCATATTCGCGAATGGGAAGCGGCGGCGCAGGAGTATCAGGCGCTGTGGCAGGCGGCGGCGCAGGTGTGCGATGCCGTAGTTACGAGTGCCGTACCGCTAAGTGTACCCCAACAACAAAAACTCCTTGAGAAACTGGAGCAAACGTATGGCAAGACGGTGCGTGCCGTTTACCGGGTAGACCCCGCCGTGATGGGGGGACTGATCGTGGAGATGGACGGCAAGGTGCTGGACGGCAGTTTGCGTGAGCGTTTGCGTGATATAAAGGATGTGATGCACAGATGAGCAGACCGGAAGAAATCAGCAATATTATAAAAGAACAAATTAAGAATTACCGCTCCCGCATGGAGATGAAGCAGACCGGCACCGTCATTCTGGTGGGTGACGGCATTGCCCGTGTATACGGGTTGCAGGACTGCATGGCAAGCGAACTTTTAGAGTTTGAGGACGGCAGTTTCGGCATGGCGCAAAACTTAGAAACCGACAGCGTTTCGGTGGCGCTCCTGTCCGACACCAACGCCATTCACGAGGGATCGACGGTCAAGCGTACCGGCCGTGTACTCTCGGTGCCTGTGGGCGAAGCGATGCTGGGGCGTGTAGTCAACGCTTTGGGCGAGCCGATTGACGGCAAGGGCCCGATTGTGACCGAGCAGACCCGTCCCATCGAGTCGGAAGCGCCCGGCATTATCGAGCGTAAGAGCGTTTCGGTGCCCCTGCAGACGGGCACCAAGGCCATTGACAGTATGATTCCCATTGGGCGGGGGCAGCGCGAACTGATCATCGGCGACCGCCAGACGGGTAAGACCGAAATTGCGCTGGACACCATTATCAATCAGAAGAATTCCAACGTCATTTGCATCTACGTGGCCATCGGGCAGAAGAACAGTTCGGTGGTGCAGTTGGCCAATGAATTGACCAAGGCAGGTGCGATGAGTTACACCATTATTGTATCGGCTTCGGCTTCCGAGTCGGCGCCTTTGCAGTACGTGGCGCCCTATTCGGGTTGCGCCATGGCCGAGTATTTCCGTGAACAGGGCAAGGACGTGCTGATCGTTTATGACGATCTGTCCAAGCATGCGGTGGCCTACCGTGCGCTGTCCCTGCTCATTCGTCGGCCGCCGGGGCGTGAAGCCTATCCGGGTGACGTTTTCTATCTCCATTCCCGACTGCTCGAGCGGGCGGCTTGCGTAGCGCCCGAATACGGCGGGGGTTCGATCACCGCTCTGCCGATCATTGAAACGCAGGCGGGTGACGTATCGGCCTATATTCCTACCAACGTCATTTCCATTACCGACGGGCAGATTTTCTTGGAGACCGAGCTGTTCCATGCGGGCGTTATGCCGGCCATCAACCCCGGTATTTCGGTCAGCCGTGTAGGCGGTTCGGCGCAGTTAAAGGGCATGAAGAAGGTGGCGGGAGAGCTCAAACTGCTCTACTCGCAATACCGAGAACTCCAGTCCTTTGCGCAGTTTGGCAGTGATTTAGATGCCGACACCAAGGCCCGTTTGGCCTTAGGTGAGCGCATTGTGGAGGTGCTCAAGCAGGGGCGCAACACCCCCATTCGTGTGGGATGTCAGGTGGCGATTGTGTACGCCGTCATTCACGGGTATCTCAACGATATTGCGGTATCGGAAGTAAAGACCTATGAAAAGGATTTATATGAACTGTTGGAAAATCGGTACTCCGATTTCCTGACCCGTGTGGAGTCGGGATATTGGGAGGATAAGGATATTGCCCGTCTGACCGATGCCCTGTCCCGCATGGCGAGGTAAGGGTATGGCCGACATCAAACAGTTACGCACCCGCATCAAGAGTGTGGATTCGACCTTGCATCTGACCAAGGCGATGGGGCTGGTGGCTTCTTCCAAGATCCGTCGGGCGACCGACAGTATGATCAAGGGCAAGCAGTACGCTCACGCGTTGTCGGACACGGTGGCGCTCCTTGGCGGGTACGAGGAATGCCGTAAAAGCCCCTACATGCAACAGCGTGAGGGCGGGCGGATGCGCTTGGTGGTAGTGGCGGGCGACCGAGGGTTGGCCGGCGGCTACAATGCCAACATTTTCCGTTTAATGCGTGAGTACCCGCAGGCCGAAGTCATTCCCGTTGGCAAGCGGGCGTGCGACCGGTACAAGGGTTCCCTTTCCTATGCCGAGAAGTTCACATACGAGCAGGCTCGGGAGATTGCCGAGGCGGCTTGTCGGGGCTTTTGCGCGGGGGAATTTGACCGATTCGGCGTAGTGTGCAGCGAGTATCATTCGCTCATGTCGCAGGAGGCACGGGTGGTATGGTTGTTACCTTTAGCCCGTACCGAGGCCAAGGCGTCCAATGCCATTTTTGAGCCGGACGAGGTGACGGTGCTCAATACGATGATTCCCGAGTATGTGGCGGGGATGATTCTGTCCTGTGTCAAGGAGAGTTTTGCTTGCGAGGTGGCGGCACGGCGTGTGGCGATGGACAGCGCGGGCAAGAACGCACAGGAGATGATTGATCGGCTGGGGCTGGAGTATAACCGAGCCCGTCAAGGCGCCATTACGCAGGAAATTACCGAGATCGTGGCCGGCAGCGGCTTAGAATAAGGAGAGAAAGTATGACGAAAACAATGGGACGGGTTTCCCAGGTTATGGGGCCGGTCGTTGACGTTTTATTTGAAGAAGGCACTTTGCCTGCCATATATCAGGCGCTTACCATGCCCATTGGCGAGCGGACCTTAACCGTTGAGGTGGCACAGCACATTGGCGATAACGTGGTGCGTTGCATTGCCATGTCCTCGACCGACGGGTTGCAGCGTGGTACGGCGGTGACCGATACCGGTCATCCCATTTCCGTGCCCGTAGGGCGGGACACCTTAGGGCGCATTTTCAACGTGCTGGGCGATACGGTGGACAATCGGCCTTTCGAGTCGGATGCCAAGCGGATGAACATTCACCGTGCCGCGCCTGCTTACAGTGAGCTTGCCACTTCGACCGAGATTTT
This sequence comes from Eubacteriales bacterium, assembly GCA_045612825.1. Lineage (GTDB taxonomy): Bacteria > Bacillota > Clostridia > Oscillospirales > UMGS1783 > CAKSHC01. The sequence continues at coordinate 1,255 of JAZKZU010000090.1, read as the reverse complement.
GGAAACGGGTATTAAGGTTATCGACCTGATCTGCCCCTATTCCAAGGGCGGTAAGATTGGCTTGTTCGGCGGTGCGGGCGTTGGTAAGACGGTGTTGATCATGGAGCTGATTAACAACGTGGCCAAGCGGCACGGCGGCCTTTCGGTCTTTACGGGTGTCGGTGAGCGTACCCGTGAGGGCAACGATTTGTATAACGAGATGCGGGAGTCGGGCGTATTGTCCAACACCACGCTGGTATACGGCCAGATGAACGAGCCGCCCGGAGCGAGAATGCGGGTGGCCTTGTCGGGGCTTACGATGGCCGAGTATTTCCGTGATGAGGAGAAGCAGGACGTTCTGCTGTTCATTGATAACATTTTCCGTTTCACGCAGGCGGGTTCTGAGGTTTCGGCCCTGCTCGGGCGTATGCCCAGCGCCGTTGGTTATCAGCCGACGCTGGCCAATGAGATGGGTACGTTGCAGGAGCGCATTACCTCGACCAAGAACGGTTCGATCACGTCCATTCAGGCGGTCTACGTGCCGGCGGATGACCTGACCGACCCTGCCCCCGCCACCACCTTTGCGCACTTGGATGCGACCACGGTACTTTCCCGCAGCATTGCGTCGCAGGGCATTTATCCGGCGGTGGATCCGCTCGAGTCGACCAGCCGCATCCTCTCCCCCGATATTTTGGGCGAGGAACACTATATGGTGGCCCGTGAGGTACAGCGCATTTTGCAGCGGTATGTAGAGTTGATGGACATTATTGCCATCATGGGTATGGATGAGTTGTCGGACGAGGATAAATTGCTGGTGGGGCGTGCCCGTAAGATTCAGCGTTTCCTCTCCCAGCCGTTTGATGTATCGGAGAAATTTACCGGCATCCCCGGTTGTTACGTGCCGCTGAGCGAGACCATTCGTGGGTTTAAGGAGATCATTGAGGGCAAGCACGACGATCTGCCCGAGTCGGCCTTCCTGTTTGTGGGGACGATTGACGAGGCGGTGGAGAAGGCAAAGAAGGTGGCCAAATGACGCCCTTTATGCTGAAAATTTCGTCGCCTGAGGGGGACGTTTTCCACGGCGAAATTACCCGTTTATGTCTGCGAGGGACGGAGGGGGAGCTGGCGGTTATGGCCGGACACATTCCCTTTGTGACGGCCGTGCGTGCGGGTGAATGCCGCATGGAGATGGCGGACGGCACGATCCGCCGAGGGCATACCGACGGCGGGATGCTGACGGTGGGCAAAGAGAGCACCGTTCTGCTTTCGGGTTCTT
>JAZKZU010000089.1:0-3743 GCA_045612825.1 Eubacteriales bacterium | reverse complement strand
CCGTTGGCGTCTGCGATAGGGACCCCGCCGCCGGCGAAAAAATGGCTGCCGTGATTACTGCCGCCGGTGGTACGGCCAAGGGTTATGCTCTTGATATCCGTAAAAAGGAAACCTTTACCGATGTCGTGTCGGCCATCGCTGCTGATCTGGGTGGTATCGATATTTTGATCAATAACGAGAATGAGGAAATCGCTCCCGACGATCGTAAACCCCTCCATGAGTTTGATATGGATATGTATGATGATATGGTGAATGCCGGCATCAACGGCATCTACTATTTCTCCAAAGCCTGCACGCAGGAAATGGAAAAGCGTGGCAAGGGTGCTATCGTTAACGTTCTGTCCATCCGTGGCATGGTGCCGGTGGCCAACCAGAGCCCCGTTGTGGCCGTGGCTGCCGCTCAGATCGGCTATACCCGTATGTGGGGTGTGGAGATGAAGGATTATAACATCCGTGTCAACGCCGTGGCCGCCGGTCTTTCCCGTAATGAAAAGAACGCCGATACCTTGACCAACCCCGAGGCTAAGCTCTCCCATGTCGCTATCAAGCGCCTGTGCCAGCCGGCCGACGTAGCGAACGCCGCCCTGTTCTTGGCCAGCGATGATGCCGCCTACATCACCGGTGCCGTATTGCCCGTCGATGGCGGTCTGAACGCCGGCTATGTGAGAAGCTTCTAAGGAGGAATGGACAATGAGAATCGATTGTGATAGAGTGAACGACCCCATCGAGAAAATCTTTGACGGTGTCTATGGATATAAAAAGCCCTACAACTGCATGAAGGCCGATTTGAAGGATCGTGTAGCCGTCATTACCGGCGCTTCGGGCATGATCGGTGGCGCTACGGCTGACCTGTATGCCAAGTCTGGCTGTCATATTGCCATCCTCGATATTGCAGATGAAAAAGGTGAAGCCCGTGCCAAGCGCATCCGTGAAGAGGACGGGGTGAAGGCCAAGTATTATCATTGCAACCTCGGCTCCCGTGAGGAGATTTCCAATGTTATCAAGCAGGTCTATGCCGATTTCGGTAAGATCGATATTCTGTTCTGCAACGCCGGCGGCAACTGGGGGAACCGTGAGCCCCTGCCTAAGTTTGACGACCAGAGATATGAAATGAATAACGAGATCAACCTGCATAACGGCACGGTATGGATCATCAAGCAGGTCATTCCGCAGATGATCGAGCAGGGAAGCGGTAACATTCTGCTGACCTCCAGCGTCTGTGGCGTGACGGGGCTGCGCCTCCAGTGCGGCTTCGTCGGTTCGAAGTTTGCCATGGCCGCCCTGACCAAGTCGATGGCACTCGAATATGCCAAGTACGGCATCCGTGTCAACTGCCTGGCTCCCGGAAGCCTGCCCCCGCCCAGCGCAAAACTCAATTTCCTGTGGGATACCGTTACCTTCGAAGATTACGATGCCAACTTTGAGCGTCCCGATAGCATGGTTTATGATATTGCCGCCCGCCGCCCCGCCTATCCTACCGATATGGCCGGCCTGATGCTGTATCTGGTTTCGGACGATGCGTCCTATACCACCGGTCAGGTTATCTGTGTCGACGGTGGTTGGACCGCCGGTTTCTCGGGCGATTATTGATAAAAAGGAGAGAATATCATGGCAAGTTTTGCACAAAAAGTAGCAGCCCATCGTGTCGGCAAAGGGGAATTAGCCGTATTCTATGTCGGTCAAGCGGGTTATCTCATCAAAACGCATGACGGTAAACTCATCGGTCTGGATATGTATTTGACCGACTGTGTCGAGCGCCTTTGCAACTTCCGCCGCATCAGCGCCAAGATTTTGGCTCCCGATGAACTGACCTTTGATTATGTTCTGGTTTCCCATAACCATCCCGATCATTTCGACGTGGATGCGCTGCCCATCATCATGGGCGATGCCAACACCAAAATGATCACCAGTATTTGCGGTAAAGAGTCGGCCGACAAGGCAGGCATCAAGAAGAACGTCTTTGCCCTGCGCCGTGGCGAGGATATCAAGTTTGACGATATCCGCGTCCGAGCCGTATTCTGCGACCATGGCAAACTGGCCCCCAACGCCCTCGGCTTTATCATCGAGATCGACGGCTTTAAGCTCTACTATGCCGGCGATACCTGCTATAGCCCCGAGGAAGTGGAAGGCTTCAAGCGTGAGAAGTTTGATCTCATGATGGCGCCCATCAACGGTGCTTTCGGCAACCTCAACGAGGAAGAGTGCGCCAAGTATGCCGCGCTCATTCAGCCGGAAATGACTCTGCCTTGCCACTTCTGGACCTTCGTGGAGCATGGCGGCGATCCTCGCAAGTTTGTTGAGGCTATGAAGACCGAAGCGCCTGAACAGGCCTATAGCTTCCTGACTCAGGGCGAATATGTGCAGTTGAGGAAAGACGCATGATTGACATTCAGAAAAGCATGTATAAGGATATCGAGTCAGTCGTTGTGACCACCGATGCCCTTATCGCCACCTTCCTGCCCTCGCAGGGCGGGAAACTGGTCTCCCTCATCCGCAAGGAAACGGGGCGTGACTATATGGCCCAGCGCAAGGGTGAAACCTATCGCAAGCTCGGCATTGACACCGCTTATGTGCGGGCCGAATGTTCGGCGTACGACGATATGTTCCCCACCATCGACCCGTGGGCCTATCCCGACGGGCCGTTGAAGGACAAACCCTATCTGGACCACGGCGAGGTCTCCCGTACGCCCGCCGAAGTGACGGTAGGAAGCGATTGCGTAGATACTTTCATGCGCTCGCAGTTCCTGCCCTATACCTTTGAAAAGCATATCACCGAGAACGCCCGTGGCGGCATCCGTATCGAGTTTACAGCCACCAATACGGGAGATGTGGATATGGACTTTATCTGGGCGGCTCATTTCATGGCCAACGCCGAGGAGGGCGGTACGGTTGTCAGCCCCTTTGTTGACGGCGATAAGGCCGAAATGGTCTTCTCCTCCGATGCCAACCGCTTCGGTAAGCGCAACGATATTGTCACCCTGCCCTATGGCGTGGACGGCAAAACCCGCATCGATCGGAGCAATAAGCACGACGAGGTGAATGGGGATAGCTGGAAATTCTATTACAGCGACAAGTGCCCCGCAGGTTTCTTGGGCTATCATTACCCCTCGGATAACTCTCGTCTGATGTTTACTTTTGACGAAACGTTAGTGCCCTATGCCGGCATTTGGATGAACGATGGCGACCATGGCAGTGCCCTCTCCGAGTTCCACAACTGTGCCCTCGAGATATGCACCGGTTCTTTCGACCGTCCCGATACCGCCCGTGCCCGTAACCAATACAGTGTCCTCCCTGCCAAGAGCCGGTTTCAGTGGTTTTTGGAGTTAGATATCATTTGAAAGGAAGATCAATACTATGGGAAAAGTAGTAGTAGCAGGTTCTTTTATTTATGACATTGCGGCGTATGTGCCGCACGCTCCCGTCGCCGGTGAAACGGTTATGGGTTATGAGTGCAAAACCGGCCCGGGCGGAAAGGGCTCCAATCAGGCCGTCGCCGCCGCCAAGGCAGGCGCTGATGTGACCATGATCACCAAGGTCGGTAAGGACGATTTCGCCAAGGCCATGTTCGATTTCTACAACGCCAACGGCATGTCCACCAAGTACATCTATGAAACCGATGAGGCCGGCACCGGTGCCGCCCCCATCATCATCGATGAAACGGGCCAGAACCGCATCGCCGTTATCCTCGGCGCTAATGCGCTGCTGACCGCCGCTGAAGTGGCCGCCGCTGAAGAGGAAATCGC
>JAZKZU010000088.1:0-3016 GCA_045612825.1 Eubacteriales bacterium | reverse complement strand
GTGTAGTAGATAGGCAGGAAGAGCATATCGGCGCCGGCAGACTTAGCGGCGGTCAGCTGAGTCGAGAAGTCAGTAGCCGTATCCTTGGTGAAGGTACCGGTGTAAACAATGTTCAGACCCTTGGCTTCAGCCTGAGCCTTGAACTTGTCGTAGATGCCGGTAGAGTAGTTGTCGTCGTTCTGATAGATAACGGCAACCTTCTCAGAGAGCTTGTTGTCGGCAATGTAGGTAGCCGAAGCCGAACCCTGGTTGGGGTCAGAGAAGCACATCTGATAAACGTTGGTGCGATCCTTGATAACGTCAGGCGAAGAGGCCGACGGGGTCAGCACGAACAGACCGTCAGCGGCAGCATCTGCGGCAACAGCAGCGCAGGGAGCCGAGGTAACGGTGCCGAGCAGAACCTGCATGCCCCAGTCCATCAGCGTGTTGTAAGCGCCGACCGACTGCTCAGGGTCATGAGCATCATCTTCGAACTTAACTTCGAACTGAATGCCGCCCTTGGCATTGACTTCAGCAACGGCCATTTCCATGGCGTTCTTAACAGCCTGACCGTAGATCGCAGCGCCACCGGTAATCGGGCCGATACCGCCGATCTTGAGAGTGCCCTTGTCGCCGCCGGCAGAGCCGCCGCAACCAACAACCGTCAGAAGCATCAAAGCAGCAAGGATGAGTGCGAGTAACTTTTTCATCTTGGTTTTCCTCCAAATATAAAATTTAAGAATGATTATACAGTAGGATTGCCCAAATGTCAATAAATAATGAAGAAAAATCCGTAAATTTTTTAATTTTCCGCATAATTATTCGCATTTTCCGGTATATTTCGTATTTTATTCGAAAATAGAAAGAATTGGGTCTTGTCAAACGGTGTCGAAAAGAGTATTCTATAGGTAGCAAACAATAAAGGAGTTTTGATTATGTGGAAAAAAGTTATGGCCGTATTGCTGTGCGCGATGCTCGTAGCATCCTTGTCAGCTTGCGGCGGCAAGAATGAGGACCCGTCCTCGTCCGAACAAGGCAGTGAGCCGATCGTGATTCATTACCCCGTCAATCGCTTAACCGGCGTGGAGGGCCTGAGCGATGCGGCCGTAGGCAAACGCCCCGTTGCCGTTATGATCAATAATATTAAGGCCGCCCTGCCCCAGTACGGCATTGCGCAGGCCGATATTATATTTGAAACGCTGGTAGAGGGCGGCATCACCCGTATGATGGCCGTTTATGGCGATTATACCAAGATGCCCGATATCTGTACCGTCCGCAGCGCCCGCTTCTATTATCCCATTACCGCCCTTTCTTTTGATGCTATCTACGTGCATTGGGGCGAGGAAGCGCACTATGCTTCCAACACCATTGCCAGTCTGGGGATTGACCGCCTTTCCGGTTCGGCTAACCCCGGTAACATCTTTGGCCGCGATCAGGACCGCAGAAATGCAGGATATGCCTTGGAGCATACCGGTTACCTCAAAGGCTCTATGGTTCCGCAGGTAGTGGAAAGTCTCGGCTACCGCACCGACCTGAAGGCCGACCATAAGGATACCGTATTCAGCTTCGCCCCCGAAGACGAACCGATCCTGCCCACCGCGGGACTCAGCGATGAATTTACCTTGAATTTCTCGAAATCCTATTATAGTACCTTCACCTATGATGCCGCCACCGCCACCTATCTCAAACAACACTCGGGCTCGGCGCACATGGACGATAAGACCAAGACCCAACTGGCATTCACCAACGTATTGGTACTGGAAACCAATATCGACACCCTGTCCGGCCAGCTGATGGATGTGGACGTAGTCGGTTCGGGTAACGGCTGGTGGTTCTCCAACGGCGGCTACCAGCAGATCAAGTGGAGCAAGGCCGACGAATACGCGCCCTTTATCTTGAAGGATATGTCCGGCAATGAACTGACCGTCAACGCCGGCAAGAGCTATATCGGCATGATCCGCCCTGATTGCACCGCCATTACCGAAAAGGTTGTCCAGCCGGAAAGCTCGGCGCCCACAGCAGAATAAGCAAACAAGTCCTCGGAATACTCCGAGGACTTATTTATATATGAAGAAAAAATTTGCATTTCCTATTGACAAGCCATTAAAAGACGATTAAACTATTAAGGTAGATGTGTTATGTCATCTTTACCGGTTTTCAAAGCATGGCTTTTGATATATTTTTATTTTTATTTTCCCGATAGGGGTAGTAGATATATTTATAAAAATAGAGAAAGTGTTTGTATTTGAACATCGGTGGGCCGACGGAAGCATCCGTACGGTCTTTTTTATTTATATTTATTGAAAGAAGGTAAGAACTATGGAATGGTTGTATGCCGCAGCCGGCCTGGTTCTTGGCATCATCACAGGGGCTCTGATCGGTATTCTTTACCGTAAAAAGATCGGAGAAGCGAAAATCGGTTCGGCCGAAGCCGAAGCCAAGCGCCTGATCAACGATGCTATGAAATCAGCCGACGCCAAAAGAAAAGAAATTTTGCTGGAAGCCAAAGACGAAATCCTGAGAAACCGTACCGACGCCGAGAAAGAAATCAAAGAGCGCCGTGCCGATATCCAGCGTCAGGAAAACCGCCTGCAGCAAAAAGAGGAGCAGTTCGATCGTCGCAACGCCGCCTTCGAACAGAAGGAACTCCAGCTGGAAGCCAAAACCAAAAAGGTTGAGGCGCTGGAAGCCGAAGCGGCCGAACTCAAAAAAGGCCAAATCGCCATGTTGGAGAAGATCTCCGGCTTTACCGCCGATCAGGCTAAAGCCAAACTGCTCGAAGAGCTGAGCAGCGAGATTACCCACGAATCGGCGCTGATCATTAAGGAAAATGAAGAGCGTGTCCGTGAGAACTCTGAAAAAACGGCACGGGAAATCATTTCGCAGGCCATCCAGCGCTGCGCCGCCGATCAGGTCAGCGAAGCTACCGTATCGGTCGTGTCCCTGCCTAATGACGAAATGAAAGGCCGCATCATCGGCCGTGAGGGTCGTAATATCCGCTCGATCGAAACGCTCACCAAGTCGGATCGTAGCCATG
>JAZKZU010000087.1:0-6797 GCA_045612825.1 Eubacteriales bacterium | reverse complement strand
CTGGCACTATATCTTCATCAGCATATCCCGACAACTTCTTCTTCATAAACTGCAACATGTATTGTTCAAGCATAGCCTGACCTTTTTCAGACTCCAGAAAAAGCAAAATTTGTTTTTCCATAACTTTTTCTAATGCCTCATACATTGAATTTTCAGCCATATATATCACCCATAGATTCTTTTGTTATTATTTCAATATCCCTTTAGAAACTTTGACGATTGAAAATCTGTAGGGAGCGGTCGAAGATGCCGTGCATGGCGGCAATAGCTAAGCCGTAGTTGACCATGGGCACGCCCTGTTCTTCGGCTTTTGCCATTCGGTGCTTCATTTCGGCCTCGTTTAGCATACAGCCGCCGCAATGGACGATCACCTTATATTCCTTCAGATCGTCGGGGAATGTGCCTCCCGAGGTAAAGGAAAAGGCAGGCTTGGCCCTACAATAATTCTCGATCCATGCGGGCATCTTTACCGTGCCAATATCGTTGCACTGGCGGTGGTGGGTACATCCCTCACTAATGAGAACCTTATCGCCGTCCTTGAGATTGGCCAAGGCTTGAGCGCCCGCCTGCAAAGCCGACAATTCCCCTTTATACCGCGCCATCAGAATGGAAAAAGAGGTTAAGGGGATCTCGTTTGGCACATCACGGCTGACACGGGCAAAGACCTGCGAATCGGTAATGACCATGGCAGGAGTGATCTTCTTTAGGGTTTCCCGCAACTCGTCGGGTTGTACCGTCACAACGATACCGTGATGATCGAGAATGTCCCGTATCGTCATCTGCTGGGGCAGGATCAGCCGCCCTTTGGGGGCCGACTCATCGATGGGCGTGACCAGCACAACCACGTCGCCCCTCTGCAACAGATCGGACACAATGACCTTTTCATTTTTCATTTTGGCGGCAAACTGCCCCAATTTTTCTTTGATCTGCTCCACGCCCTCGCCCGTTACGGCGATGGCATAGAGGCGATCCTTTGCTCGATCGGACACTTGATCGGCCTTGTTCCAAACGGTGAGATAAGGAATTTTCTTCTCTAAAAAGAGGGCTTCAAGTTGCCGATCCTGCTCACTCAGACCGACGGTGGCATCGACCACCAGCACGGCAATATCGGTCTGCCCCAAAATCTGCTTGGCCTTTTGCACCCGCTTTTCACCCAGATCCCCCTCGTCGTCCAAGCCGGGGGTATCGATGATCACAACAGGGCCGAGGGGTAGCAGCTCCATGGCTTTTTTGACGGGGTCGGTGGTCGTCCCCTTAACGTCGGACACGACCGACAGTTCCTGACCGGTGATGGCATTGACCAGACTGGACTTGCCGGCGTTGCGCATACCGAAAAAGCCGATATGCAACCGCTCGCCCGATGTGGTTGACTGCAAACTCATAGCCTTCTCCTTAAAAACGAAAGTCACGGCGATTGGACGCCTTAATCGCCGCAATATTCTCCTCGGCAATCTTACGTACTTTTTCCTTGGGGATGCGGGTCAATTCCCTCTCCACCATATCGTAACCGACGGCCTTGGTGGCTGGGCTTGCATAGTCTTCCAAATACTCCGACAAGGTCATGAGCGCATTGGGGTGGCAACAGTTGAGAATCTGCCCCGTTTTGCACAGGCTCATAAACCGATCGCCCGTACGTCCCTCTCGGTAGCAGGCGGTGCAGAAGGAGGGAATATGCCCGTTCTCCATCAGCCAGCGCACTACATCGTCGAGCGAGCGCTGGTCGGACACGTCAAACTGCTCGGTATCATGGGGACGCTCATCGTTCGAATATCCCGCATAGCCGCCGACCGAAGTACGGCTGCCGCCCGACACCTGCGACACGCCCAGATGCAGCAAACGGCTACGCACCTGCTCACTCTCACGGGTGGAGATGATGATGCCCGTATAGGGCACGGCCAGACGGATGCAGGCGGTAATTTTAGCAAAAGTATCATCATCAATGCCGTTATCGAACTGGTCAGGGTCGATATCTGAGGCCCGTTTCAGACGAGGCACCGAGATGGTATGGGGGCCGACCCCATGCACCGCTTCGAGGTGCTCGGCGTGCATGAGCAGTCCTGCGAATTCGTATTTATACAGTTCCAGCCCAAACAGAACGCCCAGCCCCACATCGTCAATACCGCCTTCCATGGCACGGTCCATCGCCTCGGTATGATAGGCATAGTTGCTCTTAGGGCCGGTGGGATGGAGCCGCTCATAGCTTTCCTTATGGTAGGTTTCCTGGAACAGGATATAGGTGCCAATGCCCGCCTCTTTGAGCTTGCGATAGTTCTCAACGGTGGTAGCGGCAATATTGACGTTAACACGGCGAATATCGCCGTTCTTATGATGGACGCTGTAAATGGTCTTGATGCACTCCAAGATGTACTCAATGGGGTTGTTGACAGGGTCTTCGCCCGACTCAATGGCCAAACGTTTATGACCCATATCCTGCAGGGCGATAACCTCGGCCTTGACCTCCTCCTGCGTGAGTTTCTTGCGGGGGATGGTCTTATTTTTCAGGTGATAGGGGCAGTAGACACATCCATTGACGCAGTAATTGGACAGGTACAAGGGCGCAAAGATCACGATGCGGTTGCCGTAGAAAGCCAGTTTAATCTCCTCGGCAATCTTATAGATCTGCTCAATCTTTTCGGGGATCTCGCAGGCCAGCAAAACCGAGGCCTCACGGTGGGTCAAGCCGGCGCAGGTATAACCGGTTTCTCCCTTTTTAGGGCGGGCTTTTTCCAAAATGGCGTCGATCAGTTCCACATTGTTTTTGTTCTCCTCGGCATAGGCGAGGGTGGCACGGATCTCGGCATCATCAATAAATTCATGGGCTAATAATGATTTGGGATTATACATGGTTTACTCCTTACTATCGCCGCGGGCGGTGACGATCTCGTAACCGATGGCGGCCATTCTTTCCACTAAGGTTTGTTTGCTTTGGGCCGATTCGGCGCCATCGCTGACCTTATTATTATATAATTGATATTTCTTGCGTACACTTGGGGGCGATAAATTCGGCATCACGACGTTAGCGCCGGCCAGTATCCCCTTTTCCCGTCCCATCGGGTCGATCGAGCCGAGGGCGGTGGTGGACGGCAAGAGCAAATTCGGTTTGATTAACCGCAAAATGGAGAGCAGATAGCAGGTCAGCTCCAGCGTGCCGGCCTTCTCATCCCGAAACGGCGTATCGCTTTGAGGGATGAATGGGCCGATGCCGCACATGGCGGGGGAAAATTCCTCAACAAATTTCAGGTCGGCGGCCAAGTGGGCGCTGGTCTGATTGGGAGAGCCGACCATGAAGCCGCAACCCGTTTGAAAACCGATTTCTTTGAGGTCTTGCAGGCAATGCAGGCGGTTTTTCAATGTTAATTCCTTGGGATGGAGGGTGGCATAGTGGCTATCGGTTGCCGTTTCGTGGCGAAGCAAATACCGATCGGCACCCGCATCGTACAGTTTCTGATAACTGTCACGGCTACGCTCGCCCAAGGACAGGGTGACGGCGCAATCGGGGTATTTGGCCTTGATTTGGCGAATTAAGGACGTCAAACGCTCGTCGGTATAATAGCCATCCTCGCCGCCCTGCATGACAAAGGTACGAAAGCCGAGGGCGTACCCTTCCTCGCAACAGGCCAGTATGTCCGCTTCACTCAGCCGATAGCGGGAGCAGTTGGCGTTGGAACGGCGGATGCCGCAATAGAGGCAATCGTTTCTACAGTAATTGCTGATCTCGATAAGGCCACGGATATAGACGGTGTTGCCATAAATTTCCTGCCGCACCCGAACGGCACGCTTGGCTAACTCCTCGGCCAGTTCGGGCGTGCGATTGTCAATGAGCGTTTGATACTCGGACAGGGACAGCGAGTGTTCCCGCTCCAGTTTATCAATCAGCGCGATCATGAGGCCGACCCCGCATAGGCCGTCTTGGCGCTCACGCCCGACAGCCGCCCGATCTTGCCAGAAAGGGCCGAAATAATATCCTGCGGAGCGTCAACGGCCACGCTGATGAGATTGATGCCCTTTTCGCAATGAGGGATGCCCATGCGACCGATGATATACGGGCCGTATTCATGCAAAATGTGATTGAGTTCCATGGCCGAGTCGGGATTCTCCACGACCACGGCAATAACCGCTACTCTGGTTTCCATTCTTCTCTCCTAAAATAAAAACTGCGCCCCGAAAGACGCAGTAATTTCCTATATTATGCCGTCTTTCATCTCAAGTGTTATGTTTCGATGTCAGATTACAATACCATTATAGTGTACATATGTATTTTTGTCAAGATTAGAACAAACAATGCCAACCGTAACTATCGACGGGAGTCAGTAATTGTTTGGGGTGACGGAAATCCGTGCGCTCTCAATTTTGCCGCAGCTTCGACGAACGACGAGCCTGCGGCTCGTGTTCGCTTCCCTTTCGTAGTTACATAGAAAAAGAACATCCAATCGGATGTCCTTTTTCTATGGAGCTGGTGACGGGAATCGAACCTGCAACCTGCTCATTACGAATGAGCTGCTCTGCCATTGAGCCACACCAGCATCAAATGCTTATTTATTTTAACAAAAAACCGATTGCAGGTCAACACTTTTTGTGATATTATTTTTATAGAAACTATATTTTATTTTACAAGGAGGATAATTAAATGAATATTGTACTGAGTGTAAAGGGAATGTCCTGCCCTCGTTGCTCTTCTCGCCTCAAGGGCGTGCTGGAGGAAATGAATGGCGTTACCTCTGCTGTCGTCGATCACGCCGCCGGAACGGCCGCCGTTGACTATGATGAAACTACCATCACCGTAGCCGATCTCAAAGGCGCGGTGGAAGATGCCGGATTTGATTGCGAATAAGGAAAAGGATTGAGCCGATCGGCTCAATCCTTTTTTATGATTACTTGATGCCCCCTGCCGTTATGGCATCTCCTTCTGTTAATTCCTCTTTTTTCTTTTTTGCAAAATGACTAGCAAGATTATTCATCAAATGGGCCGGCGTTAAATATCCAGCATACCCGACTACCTTGGCTACTGACTCATTGGAAAGTCTTTCCGTAATAATATTGCCCCATTGTACAACCGGAATAATCATGCCAAGCACCGATAATATCTTCTTCACCGTTGCTCCTATTTCCTCAGGGTGTCGCTGAGCAATCTCAACCAGATCAAAATGCTTTACAATATCGGCGGCTGTTTGCCAGCCGTTTGCTGTTTCTTCATCAACACCTAATTTTTCTGCTGCCTTTTGACGATTTTCCTTTGTCAACTTGTAATCCTTGACTTCTTCTGATACAATTTTGCTAAATCCCTGCACATCCTCCGTCGAAACCAAATCGGCAACTGCCTTTGCTTTTCCTACGTTAATGTTTTTCAAACTGAGTTTCTTCATGGGTTTTACCTTCCTTTGTTATGAGATTTCATAACAGACCTTGTAATTTATGCGAATTATCTTTTCAACTCAACAATCGTAACGCCCGAATCCCCTTCGCCGTACTTACCCAATCGCATATTGGCGACGTTGGGATGCAGGCGCAGGATGTCCCACACGGCGCTGCGCAGAGCACCCGTGCCCTTACCGTGGACGATGGTAACGCTGGGGATGCCGGTCATCACGGCACGGTCGATAAACTGGGTCACCTCCGGCTCCATTTCGGCCACCGTCATGCCCAGCACCTGAATCTCGCTGCCCACGCCACGCTCACTCTTGCTTGATGACATGGTGGGCATATAGGGCTTCTTCTCCTTGGGCGGTTTGATCAGCCGCACCGTTTCGAGTTTCACGTCAAAACTCATCGAGCCGGTGCTGACACGCAGTTTCCCCTTCTTGTCTGGCAGGGTTACCACCTTGGCGGCACGGGCCACGCCGACCACCTCAACCGTATCGCCGATTTTCAGCGGACGGGGCAGTTCGTACTCGGTCTTCTGCTCCCGTACAGGATCGATCTCATCGTCCAATTCCTTAAGGGCGGCACGGGATTTATTCTTAAATTCGCCGACTTTTTGCTTGAAATCGGCTCGTTCTTTCTGCTTAATGAGGTCCTCGAGTTCGGCAATCACCCCGTCAATGCGGGTGCGGGCGGCCGACACGACACGCTTGCCCTCGCCTCTGGCCTGCTCATAGTCACGGTTAAGTTTTTCTTCCATTTCCCGTGCCTTGGTCTGAGCCTTGGCGTTAGCCTCTCTCGCCTGTCGCAGGGCAGTTTCGGCCTCGTCACGCATCCGTTCGGTCTGCTGACGGTCACGGTCAATGCGGGCGAGCAGTTCTTCAAAAGCGATATCATCCGCCGTCAAGTGCGTAGCGGCCGACTCGATAATTTCGGGGGAAAGCCCCAACTTTTCCGAAATAGCAAAGGCATTGGAGCGGCCGGGCATACCCGTAATCAACCGATAGGTGGGGCGCAGAGTGGCCACGTCAAATTCGCAAGAGGCGTTTTTTACGCCCGCCGTTTGCAGGGCGTATACCTTGAGTTCGGGATAGTGGGTGGTGCACAGAATACGGGCACCCTTTTTGCGAATGTGCTCCAAAATCGCAACCGACAAAGCCGCACCCTCAACCGGATCGGTACCGGCGCACAACTCATCAAACAAGCACAGGGAGCGCCATGTAACCTCATTGATAATAGAAATCACATTGGTCATGTGTCCGCTGAATGTCGAGAGCGATTGCTCGATCGATTGCTCGTCGCCCACGTCGCTGAAAATGCGGTCGAACACGCAGGCTTTGGAGCCGTCGGCCACGGGGATCAGAAGCCCCGCCGAGGCCATGCAACTGAGCAAGCCCAATGTTTTCAAAGAAACGGTTTTACCGCCGGTATTGGGGCCG
>JAZKZU010000086.1:0-4719 GCA_045612825.1 Eubacteriales bacterium | reverse complement strand
TGCTGGAGGCGCATTATGCAGGTTAGTATCCGTCCCTCACGCGGACGTGGCATCATGCAGGCGCCGCCCTCCAAGAGTATGGCGCACCGTCTGCTCATCGGCGGCGCACTCTCGGCAGGAGAGAGCAAGATCGAGGGCATTTCCCACAGCGAGGATATGCTGGCAACCCTCGATTGTCTGTCGGCCTTGGGGGCAACGGTAACTCGCAAAGACCAGACGGTCACCGTCACCCAATTTGCCCCCTTTGCCCTGCCCGAGAACGCCGTCCTGCCCTGTCGGGAAAGCGGAAGCACCCTGCGGTTTTTCATTCCGCTGTGCCTGCTATCCAATACCCCCGTCACCTTGACCGGCTCGGAGAAACTCTTTTCCCGCCCCTTAGGCATCTATGAGGACATCTGCAAAAAACAGGGCATCCGTTTTGAACGCAAAGACGATCGCCTGCACCTGTGCGGCAAACTGCAAAGCGGCGCCTACAAGATCAAGGGCAACATTTCCAGCCAATTTATTACGGGGCTTCTGTTTGCTTTGCCCCTTTTGGAGGGGGACAGCACCATTTCGCTGATCCCACCCATCGAGTCCTGCTCCTATATCAATCTGACCATTCAGGCTCTGGCCGCCTGCGGCATCCGCATTCGCTGGACGGATGAGCGCACCCTGTTTATTGCAGGCAGGCAGGCTTATCAACCGATACACACGTCCGTCGAAGGGGACTATTCGGGCGCCGCCTTCTTTGCCGCCCTCAACCGCTTGGGCGGGCAGATTACCCTGACGGGGCTGAACCCCGACAGTTTACAGGGCGACAAGATTTATGAGAAATACTTCGCCCTGCTGGGTCGTGGCACGCCCACCATCCATATTGCCGACTGTCCCGATCTGGGCCCCATTCTCTTTGCCCTGTCGGCCGTATTCGGCGGCGGGGTCTTTACGGGCACCCGTCGGCTCAAGCTCAAGGAGAGCGATCGGGCGGCGGCCATGGCACAGGAACTTTCCAAGTTTGGCGTGGCGGTAACGGTGCATGAGGACAGCGTGGTGGTCTACCCCCACGACCTGCACGCCCCCACCGAAATTCTCTGCGGGCATAACGATCACCGTATCGTCATGTCCTTGGCCGTACTGGCCACCCACTTCGGCGGTACGATTGACGGGGCACAAGCCGCCGCCAAGAGTATACCTGACTTTTTTGAGCGGCTTTCATCTCTCGGATACGAGGTACAGTACCATGATGCTTAACACCAATAAAAAAATCCTGATCGTCGGTTTAGGCCTTATCGGCGGCAGTTACGCCCGTGCCTTTACCAAACTCGGGTTTGAGGTATCTGCCATCACCCGTTCGCAGAGTTCCATCGACTATGCCCTGCGGGAGGGGATCATCGCCAAAGGCTCTGCCACGCCCGACCCGTCCTTAATCGGCGAGGCCGAACTGATTATCTTTTCCCTCTATCCCAAGGTCTTTATCGAGTGGATCAAGGACAACCAGCAGTATTTCAAATCGGGCGCTCTGCTCTCCGATGTTACAGGTGTCAAAACCTCTGTCGTCTATGACGTACAAAACATCCTGCGGGAGGATGTGGAATTCATTGCCGCTCACCCCATGGCCGGTAAAGAGGTCTATGGCGTAGAGAACAGCGATGAGCGCATCTTCCACGGCGCCAACTACATTGTGACTCCTACCGAGAAAAACACGCCGTCGGCTATTCAGGATTGCTTGGAGATCGGCAAACTGCTCGGCTTCGGCAAGGTTTGCGTCCTCTCGCCCGAGAAGCACGATGAGATGATCGGCTTTGTGTCGCAGTTGACCCACTGTATTGCCGTATCCCTCATGACCTGCTATGACGATGAGGAAAAGTTACAGGATTATACGGGTGACTCCTTCCGTGATCTGACCCGTATTGCCCGCATCAATGACGAGATGTGGAGCGAACTGTTTTTGATGAATAAAGAGCCGCTTCTGGCACAAATGGATCGGTTCTTGGACGAATTTGCCCGCCTGCGCCGCTCCTTATCCGAGGGCGATCGGGACACTATGCGGCAAATGATGAGAAAATCCACCGCCCGCCGCGCCTTGTTTGACAAGAAGTAAAAAGGAGAACCTATCCCATGAATATGAATTTTAAGCGCAAACTCCCCGTCCCTCTCGAAGTAAAAACCCAGTTCCCGCTGACCGAGGCCATGGCCAAGGTTAAGGCCGAGCGGGATGTTGCCATCAAATCGATCATCGACTCGACCAGTGATAAATTCCTGCTCGTCATCGGCCCTTGCTCGGCCGACCGTGAAGACTCGGTCATGGAATACATCTCCCGCCTGCGTGAGGTGCAGGAGAAGGTAAAGGATAAAATTGTCATCGTCCCCCGCATCTATACGGGTAAGCCCCGCACCACGGGCGAGGGGTATATGGGACTTCTGCACCAGCCCGACCCGTCGGGCAATCCCGATATTTTCAAAGGCATCCTGGCCGTGCGTCAGTTCCATATGCGTGCCCTTTCCGAAACGGGCTTTGCCTGCGCCGATGAGATGCTTTATCCCGAAAACCACCGCTATCTGTCCGACCTGCTTGGGTACGTGGCCGTGGGCGCCCGTTCGGGCGAGGATCAGCATCACCGCTTAACGGCGTCGGGTATCAATATCCCCGTCGGCATCAAGAACCCGACGGGCGGCGATCTGTCGGTCATGGTCAATTCCATCACCGCCGCCCAGCGCCCTCACACCTTTATCTACCGTGGCTGGGAGGTCGAAAGCACCGGCAACCCCTATACACACGCCATCCTGCGCGGCTATGTCAACAAGCGGGGACAGAACCAGCCCAACTACCACTATGAGGATCTGATCCGCACCTACGAAATTTATGCAAAGAGCGGGCTGGCCAATCCGTCCGTAATTATCGATACCAACCATGCCAACTCGGGCAAGCAGTACGATCAGCAGCAGCGCATCGCCGAGGAGGTGCTCTACAACCGCCGTCATAACGCCGACATCGGCAAGATGGTCAAGGGCTTCATGGTAGAAAGTTATTTGGTAGACGGCTGTCAGAAACCCGAGGGGAACACCTACGGCCAATCGATTACCGACCCCTGCATGGGCTGGGAGAAGACCGAGCGGTTTATTTACACCGTGGCCGAAAAACTCTAATATTGAAACTCCCTCCGTTTTATGGTATGATAAAGAAAAAACGGAGGGATCTTTTTATGAAAAAACTGTCTCTTGTCCTGCTCGTTACGCTCTTGCTCGGCCTTTGCAGTTGTGCACCTGCACCCAAAGGGGTAGATATTTTTGATATTAACGACCCCCAATATATCGAGTTGTCCCATATCGAATATCTTGACTTAAACTCCATCAATCCCATTTGCAATTACCTGCACGTAGACGATATCGCTGATATAGAATCCCTTTTGGATCTGCTTAATGGATTGACTCTTACTGAAATTGAGCAGGAAGATTTTCCGCTCAATCATTACCGTATCCGCATTCAAGGAGAACATGTAGTGCGCGATATTACCGTCAGCGGCTCCGTTCTTCATTGTGGTTGGATGGGAAAGGTGTATCGGGCCGACAAGGATATCACTGAAGAGTTAAAAGAGTACTTGACCCGTGATGTGGGGACAACGGTTGATCATTCGGAATTACTCAAGCCCGATACGATTACCCGCATTACCGTGGACAACTCCCAATGGGAGCCCATTGAAATGATTGATATTTCGGGGGCTGTTGAAGCATTATCTACGGTAACCTTGACCCGCATCAATCCCCACCTGCACGAAGGAGGCACCAAAGCCACCCTGCACTATGCCGACGGTACGAAGACGGGGTTGAACTTCTCGGGAACAACCGTGTGGATTCAAAACAAGGCTTATCAATGCGATACCGATATTTCTCAAATTTTTTCCAAGGTTATTCATCCTGAATCTTGACAAAATTTGATTTCGATAGTATACTAAAACCAACTTATCCATGAAGGATAAAACCACTTTTCCCTATTTCCCTAACGATACTATGAAGGTGTCATGATCTCGCAGAGGTCGTGACGCCTTTTTTCATGCAAAGGAGATTTCTCATGAAACAAAAAATTCGCAACTTAGTTCTGGCCGCCCTCTTTTTGGCGATGGCCTTTGTCCTGCCCTTTTTAACGGGGCAAATTCCCGAAGTGGGCTCGATGCTCTGCCCGATGCACATTCCCGTTCTGCTGTGCGGCTTTTTCTGCGGCTGGCCGTGGGGGTTGGCGGTCGGCTTTGTCGCCCCGCTCCTGCGTTCGGTCACCTTCGGAATGCCGCCCCTGTTCCCGACGGCCATCTGCATGGCGCTGGAACTGGCCGCCTACGGTGCGGTGTCGGGGCTGATGCATAAACTCCTGCCCCGCAAGAAGCCCTACGTCTATCTCTCGCTGATCACCGCCATGATTGTCGGTCGGCTGGTATGGGGCGGAGCCATGTATCTGTGTTTGGGTGCCAGCGGCGGCGCCTTTACCCTCACCGCCTTCCTTGCCGGCGCCGTTACCAACGCCCTGCCCGGTATACTGGTGCAAATCGTGCTCATCCCGATACTGGTTATGCTCTTAGATAAAAAAGATAATTCACTTTGGGCTATACCCCGAAAAACGGACATTGAATAAAAACACCCCCTGTTGTAGAATTAGAAACTACAACAGGGGGTTAACTTATGTATAGAAGTTATATAAAAGTGGAACATTTAGCGGAAGAAGTGTTTCGTCGTAAAGCAGCAGGAGAA
>JAZKZU010000085.1:0-4697 GCA_045612825.1 Eubacteriales bacterium | reverse complement strand
ATGTCTTTATTGAGACCACGTCGATCCCTAAGGCCCGTGTCATGTTAGGATATGGGGCGGGAATAAAACCTATTTATGTTAAGCAAAACTTTATGAACGAGGCCGATAAGAAGCAATGCCAAGCGTTTATCGATCAAGCAGATGTTGTAATTTATGGAAGTGTACCCTATAGTCTTTTAACCAAAAGACTCAATGAGGGAAAATTGACGATAAAATATTCCGAGAGAATATATAAGATGGGATGCCCCATTCATAAACTTCCTTGGCATTTTATCTTAAACTCCAAAAAGTATCGCCGTTACAAAAATCTATGTCTCCTTTGCGCCAGTGCATTTACTGCCGCGGATTTTGCCAAAACATTTACCTTTATCAATAAGACATACAAATGGGGATATTTCCCTAAAACATATCGGTATGATTCTGTTGAGGGCTTGATGCAACAGAAAAAACCGACATCTATTTTATGGGTAGCCAGATTTATAGATTGGAAACATCCGGAACACGTGATTGCGGTTGCTCGCCGCCTAAAAGCAGAGAACTTTGATTTTCAAATCCAAATGGTGGGGATTGGCCCTCTTTGGGATACGATTGCGCAACAGATCATAGAATACGGTCTGCAGGATCAAGTGCAATTAGTTGGAGCTGTTCCGGCAGATCAGGTGCGAAAATATATGGACGATGCCTCTATCTTCTTGTTTACCTCTGACCGCAACGAAGGTTGGGGGGCGGTTCTGAATGAGTCGATGAACAGTGGTTGTGCCGTGGTGGCGTCTAATGCGATTGGCGCCGTTCCATTCTTAATCAAAGATGGCGAAAACGGATTGTGTTATAGAAGTTGTGATGTTGATGATCTGTATAATAAAGTGAAATACCTACTGGAACATGCAGAATATCGAAATGAGATAGGAAGAAAGGCATACGAAACGATAACCACTCTGTGGAATGCCGAAACAGCCGCCCAAAGACTTGTCCATTTATGTGAAAAATTGTTGCAGGGCGAGAAACGCCCCTATTTGTATGAGGATGGCCCTTGCAGTAAGGCGGAAAGAATAAAGGATAGTTGGTATTAATATATGAGAAAGAACAAAATTATAAAGTGGTTACATCTAACGGGGCTCAAACGACGAATCACTTTGTTTTTAGTTAATCATATTTATAAAGGTACGAAACATTTTGAAATAAAAAGAAAACTATTAAACAATATTGGCATTGAAATAGGACAAGGTTCAAAGGTAGTAGGGCCGATAGAGTGTCTGGGGCACTTAGTTGTTGGGAAAAATTGCTGGATAGGAAAAAATCTAAAAGTAAACGGAAATGGAACTGTTATGATAGGAGATAATTGTGACATTGCTCCGGAGGTTACATTTCAAACGGGGGGACATAAAATCGGGACTCCCGACCGGCGAGCGGGAGAAGGTCTTACTTGTTCTCAACGAGTAGGGAATGGTACGTGGATCGGCGGAAGAGTTACTATCATCAATAATACATGCATAGGGGATGCCTGTGTGATAGCCGCTTGCGCATGCGTAACGCATGATATTCCAAATAACTGTTTGGTAGGCGGTGTTCCTGCAAAACTAATAAAGGTTTTGAATGATGAACATTATTAATTTGCTGAAAAACAGATCAGTCAAAAATGCCGGATGGATAATAGGCGAAAAAATTATTCAGATGGTAATATCTTTGGTTGTCGGTATTTTAACTGCTCGATATCTTGGTCCATCTAATTATGGGTTGATTAGCTATGCTACCTCGTTTACCGCCTTCTTTTCTGCTTTTTGCACATTAGGAATTAATTCACTAATGGTTAAGGAATTAGTAGATAATGATGCGGACGAAGGTAAGGTTATAGGGTCTGCGATTGTATTACGTGTCATTGCGAGTTTATTGTCGGCAGTTACTATTGTGTTGGTGGTATCTATTATCGATCGTGATGAACCAACGACAATACTTGTTGTAGCGTTATGTAGTATCGGATTGATTTTTCATGTCTTTGAGGTTTTTAAATATTGGTTTCAAAGGCATCTGCAGTCAAAGTTTACAGCTATTGCTTCCTTTGTTGCTTATTTAATTACGGCTGCATATCGAATCGTTTTATTGGCCACCGGCTGTAATGTGACCGGTTTTGCCTTGGCTGCTTCCGTAGATTACATCTGCGTGGCAATCGCTCTTATTATATTTTATAAAAAAAATAAGGGACCATCTCTTCATTTTTCATGGGAATACGGCAAACAACTGCTTTCAAAAAGCAAGCATTTTATTTTGTCAGGATTGATGGTAGCCATTTATGGACAGACCGATAAACTTATGCTAAAACAAATGATGAGTGAGATCGACGTTGGATTTTATTCCACGGCAACTACAATAAACGGCATGTGGTGCTTCATTCTTGCAGCAATTATTGACTCACTTTATCCGAGCATTATGGAGGCGCACAAGGCAAGCAATGAGGCTTTGTTTGCAAGGAAGAACCGTCAATTATATGCTATTGTATTTTATGTTTCCGTGGTTGTTGCAATACTATTCAATATCTTTGCTGACATAGCAATCTACATACTTTATGGCAAAGATTATATGCCTGCTGCTATGCCACTTAGAATAGTGAGTTGGTATACGGCCTTTTCTTATTTGGGAGTTGCCCGTAATGCGTGGGTGGTATGCAAAAACAAACAGAATCATCTGATAAAAATTTATGCTGCAGCGGCGATTGGGAATGTGGTTTTGAACGGTGTCCTTATTCCGATTTGGGGTGCAAGTGGTGCAGCGCTGGCTTCATTGGTTGCGCAAATTCTAACCGGATTTGTTCTTCCTTTCTTTATAAAGGATTTTCGTCCAAATGCTCAACTGATGATTGAAGCCATCTTCCTAAAAGATGTTTTCCCTAAAAAAGAGAAAAGACAATTAAGGTAGCGCATATATTGCACTTTTTGCAGATAGAAAAGAAATATAGAAAGGAGCGCCAAATATGGAACCTACAAAGGAACAACTGGCACAACTTAAACAGATGGAACTGGACATGTTGCAGGCCTTTGTAGCGGTGTGCCGTCAATTGGGATTATCCTATTACCTACTTGGCGGAACGCTCCTTGGAGCGGTACGACATAAAGGTTTTATCCCGTGGGATGACGATATTGATGTGGGTATGCATAGGAAAGATTATGAGATATTCATTAAAAAAGGACAGGATCTTTTACCCAAACATTTATTTATCCAAAATCTGCATACTGACACGGAATATCCCATGTGCTTTACCAAAATTAGAAATAGCAATACCACATTTATGGAAAGCAGTATTGCCCATCTGAATGTTAATCATGGAGTATTCATCGATGTTTTCCCCTTAGACTATTATCCGGAGCAGGGATCAGAACAAAAACGGTTCCAACGCAAACTTAAGCTTTGTAAAATACGTATCAATAGAACCTACCGTGCAAGTGGGAAAAAATCATGGAAGGGTAAGGCAATATCGGTACTTGCTCTGTTGCGGTTCCCAAACCTTAAAAAGGCAATCGTCTACCGAGAGAAACTGTATAGTCAGGTCAGGCCAAGCAAATTGATAGTAAATCATGGCGGCGCTTGGGGCAATAAGGAGATCGTCCCCGAGGAATGGTATGGCGAAGGGACAACAGTCATGTTTGAAGGGCTGAATGTGCTTGCGCCCGCGCAATATCATAATTGGCTGACACAGGTGTACGGAGATTATATGCAACTCCCGCCCAAGGAAAAACGAGTCGGTCATCACTATGTCGATGTCATAGACCTGAACCAATCATACTTAATCTATAAAAGGAGATCCCAATGAAAAGAGTTATTACATACGGAACCTTCGACCTGTTGCATTATGGTCATATTAACCTGCTTCGCCGCGCCAAAGCATTGGGTGACTACCTCGTGGTTGTGCTGTCGACGGACGAGTTTAATTGGAATGAAAAGCAGAAAAAATGCTATTTCACCTACGAACAACGCAAACAATTACTAGAGGCCATTCGGTATGTGGATCTGGTAATTCCCGAGGAAAATTGGGAGCAAAAGCGCACCGATGTGCATGAATATCATATTGATACCTTTGTCATGGGTGACGATTGGAAAGGGAAGTTCGATTTTCTGAAGGAAGAGGGTGTGGAGGTTGTATACCTGTCCCGCACCCCCGAAATTAGTACGACCCAGATAAAACAAGATCTAAAATAAGGAGACAACTATGTCACTTTTTGCTAACAAAACGTTATTGATTACCGGCGGGACGGGGTCTTTCGGCAACGCCGTGCTCAACCGCTTCCTGCGCACCGACATCGGCGAGATCCGCATCTTCTCCCGTGACGAGAAGAAGCAGGACGATATGCGCCATGAGTTTCAGGCCAAGATGCCCGAGGCGGCCGACAAGATCAAGTTCTACATCGGCGATGTGCGGGATATCGCTTCGGTGCGAAACGCCATGACCGGCGTGGACTATATCTTCCATGCCGCCGCCTTAAAACAGGTGCCGTCGTGTGAATTTTTCCCCATGGAGGCCGTGCGCACCAACGTGCTGGGCACCGACCACGTGCTCACCGCCGCCATCGAGGCGGGCGTTGAGAGCGTGATCTGCCTCTCGACCGATAAGGCCGCCTACCCCGTCAACGCCATGGGCATTACCAAGGCGCTCGAAGAGCGGGTGTCGGTCGCTAAATCCCGTACGACGGATAAGACCAAAATCTGCT
>JAZKZU010000084.1:0-3144 GCA_045612825.1 Eubacteriales bacterium | reverse complement strand
CGCTTCTCTCGAATTCCTCGAGGGTAAGGAACTGCCCGGTATCGCAGCACTCAACGATAAGGAGTAATTACGATGAATAAAGCAAAAAGAAGAACGGTTATTGCCGGAAACTGGAAGATGAACAACACCCCCTCTCAGGCTCTGAAGCTGATTGAGGAGTTAAAGCCGCTGGTAAAGAATGCAGACTGCGACGTCGTGGTTTGCGTTCCTTACGTCGATCTGCTGGTGGTGATTGCCGCCTGCAAGGATTCCAACATCAAGGTTGGCGCACAGAACCTGCACTTTGAGCCCAAGGGCGCTTACACCGGCGAGATCAGCGCCGATATGCTCAAGGAAATCGGTGCGGAGTATGTCGTAATCGGTCACTCGGAGCGCCGTGAGTATTTCGGCGAGACCGACGAGACGGTTAACAAGAAAGTCCATGCCGCCCTGAATGCCGGCATCACCCCCATTCTCTGCTGCGGCGAGTCCCTCTCCCAGCGTGAGGACGGCGTGACCGGTGAGTGGGTTCGTTCCCAGATCAAGATTGCTCTGAAAGGCATCACGGCCGCTCAGGTGCAGAAGATCATCATTGCCTATGAGCCCATCTGGGCCATTGGCACCGGCAAGACGGCAACCTCCGATCAGGCTGACGAGGTTTGCGGTATCATCCGTCAGGTTCTTGCTGAGTTGTACGATGCTGACACGGCTGAGGGCGTGACCATTCAGTACGGCGGCTCGATGAATGCCGGCAACTGTGCCGAACTGCTGGACAAGTATCACGTAGACGGCGGTTTGATCGGCGGCGCTTCTCTGAAGGCTCCCGATTTCTCCACCATCGTTTCGGCAGGCAGCCGTTGAGGTGACACATGAAACCCTTAATGCTGATGATTCTGGACGGGTTTGCCATTACCGAACCCTCCAAACATAACGCCATTGCCAACGCCCGCACCCCCCATTTGGACACCCTCTTTTCCTCCTGCGCTCAGACTTTGCTGGGCGCATCGGGAATGTCGGTGGGTCTGCCCGACGGGCAGATGGGAAACAGTGAGGTTGGTCACACCAACATTGGTGCCGGCCGCATTGTTTATCAGGAGTTGACCCGCATCACCAAGGCGGTGCAGGATGGCGATTTCTTTGAGAATGAGGCCCTGTGCTCGGCTATGGATACCTGCATCAAAAACGACAGCGCTCTGCATCTGGCGGGCCTGTTGTCCGACGGCGGCGTTCATTCTCACAACTCGCATCTGTATGCTTTGCTGGAGATGGCCAAACGCAGAGGTCTGAGTAAGGTTTACGTGCACGCCATTCTTGACGGCCGTGACGTAGCGCCCGATTCGGGTCTTAGCTTTGTCAAGGAACTGATGGCCAAGTGCGAGGAGATCGGCGTTGGCAAGATTGCCACCGTGATGGGCCGCTACTACGCTATGGACCGTGACAATCGCTGGGAGCGTGTAGTCAAAGCCTACGATGCCATTGCCTGTGGCGAGGGTGTTAAGGCCGCCTGTCCCGTTTGCGCGGTGGAAAATTCCTACAAGGATAACGTGCTGGACGAATTTGTTGTGCCCTGCGCAATTGAGGGCGGTGCTCCCGTTGCTGACGGCGACAGCATCATTTACTTCAACTTCCGTCCCGACCGTGCCCGTGAAATTACCCGCACCTTTGTCGATCCCGATTTTAGCGGGTTTGAACGCAAGGGCGGCAAGAAGGATGTTACTTACGTTTGCATGACCCAGTATGATGCGGCCATGCCGAATGTTGAAGTAGCCTTCAAGCCTCAAAGTTTAACCAATACCTTAGGCGAATATCTCTCCAAACTTGGCAAGAAGCAGTTGCGCATTGCCGAGACCGAGAAATACGCTCACGTCACCTTCTTCTTCAACGGTGGCCGTGAGGAGGCCTATGAGGGCGAGGATCGGATTCTGGTGGCTTCTCCCAAGGTAGCTACTTACGATATGCAGCCCGAAATGAGCGCCCCTGAAGTGACCGACAAGGTGATTGAGGCGATCAAGGCTGACAAGTACGATGTGATCATTCTCAACTTTGCCAACTGTGACATGGTGGGACACACGGGCGTATACGATGCCGCTGTGGCCGCTGTCGAGGCGGTGGACGGTTGTGTAGGTCGCATTGTGGAGGCTATGCTGGACGTGCAGGGCACGATTTTGCTCACGGCCGACCACGGCAACGCCGATAAGATGGCCGAGGAAACGGGCGAGATCTTCACGGCACACACCACCAATCCTGTACCTCTGCTTCTCGTTAACGAGTACGGCTCGCTCAAGGACGGCGGTGTGCTGGCCGATCTGGCGCCCACCATGCTGGACTTGATGGGAGTTCCCCAGCCGGAAGAGATGACAGGAAAATCCTTATTGATAAGATAAAGGAATACGATTATGAAAAAAGTAACAAAGGCCGTCATTCCGGCTGCCGGATACGGCACACGGATGTTGCCGCTGACCAAGGCGCTTCCCAAGGAAATGGTGCCGATTGTGGACAAGCCGTCCATTCAGTACATTGCTGAAGAAGCGGTGGCTGCGGGCATTACTGATATTTTAATTATCGTATCCCGCGGCAAGGACTTGATCGAGAATCATTTTGACCGTTTGCCCGAGCTGGAGTACAATCTGTCGGCCAAGGGCAAGAACAAGGAGCTGGAACAGTTGCTCGGCATTTCGGGCATGGCCAATTTCTATTTCATCCGTCAAAAGGAGATGCGTGGTCTGGGTCACGCCGTATCCTGCGCCCGTTCCTTTACGGGGGATGAACCGTTTGCCGTGCTGTACGGGGATGACGTGATTATCGGCGAGCCGCCGGTTTGCGGTCAGTTGATTGAGGCCTATGAAGCCACCGGCAAGGCGGCCTGCGGCATTAAGCAGGTGACCAAGGAGCAGGTATCCCGTTACTGTTCGCTCAAGGTCGATCCGCTGGAGAGAGAGCGTTGGTTCCACGTATCTGACATGATCGAGAAGCCGGCGCCCGGACAGGAGTTTTCGCTTTATTCCATCTTGGGTCGTGTTCTGCTTACGCCCGATATCTATGATATTCTCGACCGCACCGCACCCGGTGCCGGTGGTGAGATTCAGCTGACCGATGCCATGTGCGTGCTGGCTAAGAAATACGGCATGACGGGTGTGGATTTTATCGGCACTCGGTATGACATGG
>JAZKZU010000083.1:0-10405 GCA_045612825.1 Eubacteriales bacterium | reverse complement strand
GTCAACTCCACCACCGCACCCTTGCTCCGGAGATGCCCGACCTTGACATCAAACGCCTGGAGTTGGAAATCGGATGTCAGATCATACTGCATTACTCCTTTGCCTTGGGTTTCCTGGTCGTTTTCCTGGCGGTCTTGACCTCCACCTTTTCGACAGGCTCGGCAACCTCCTGCGAGATCTCGACCTGTCTCCTGGCCAATTCCTCCTTGTCGGCAAAATAGATCCTACCACAATCCCGGAGCAGGGAAAGGATGCAATGTTGGCAGTTGTCATTGAATCGCCTCTTGTCCCCGGTGGTGGAGGTGTAGATGTCATAAATTACCCGGAGATTGCTCCTCCCCGGATTCCTCGCCCATCTCGCCTGGGTCGCAGTCCGGAAATTATCCTCCCAGGCCGACAGGGTTTTCAGTTGTTCCTCTGTGAATTTCATCTTGTAACTTGTTTTGAAATTGTTTCCAAATGTGAATGATGTCCTTATATGCGAATGAATAATCCAGGGCATCCTGCATCCTGTGCCGCATGGAGGTGACGGAGGAGTGATCCCTGCCTATCATGCGCCCGACCTCGGTGGTGGTGTAACCCTCCTTGAGGAGTTGGAATGCCACCATTGTCCTCGCCCACACGAACCGGGATTCCCTGGAGGAGACCGGGATAGGCTCTCCCAGGATCTCGCCCATGTAACCCAGGAGGATGACTCCCCGGCCTGGTTTCTCCCGGATCTGCTCCTCCCATTCCCGGAGGATGGACTGCCGGATCTCGGAGCAGAGTTCGACCCTCTCCTTGTACGGCAGTTCCAAACATCTTTCCGTCAGTTCCGTCATGGCATCAGTTTATTGATTACCCATGTGATACACTCTCTTATATATATCAGAATCCCTCCGATTGGATTTGAGAGGTGCGACAGGAGTGCAGCGAAAGCGATGGTCGGCAGGTTGAACTGCCCAACGCAAAGGGCATAGATGAGGCAGACCCACCAGGTCATGCAGAGACCGCAATCGAAAGGAGGGAGAGGCCGGAGGGAATGGATGTGCAGCATCCTCGCCAGGCCGGATCTCCAGGAGTCGGTGAATCCGGAGATGTCAACTATGTAAATGGTGACCAACGCCACCAGGGTCATGTCAAGGTAAATCATTGAAATACTCCTCCAGGATTATGTTCTTGATGCGGATCACATCCCTGCGGATGGTCATGTGGGAGAGGTTCATCTTCTTTCCGAGTTTGCGATATGAGAGGCAATCGGCATACAAAAGGAAAATGGTCTTGTCAACTTGGGAGAGTTTGGTGTCGATTATCTCCTTGATCCTGGAGACCCTGGGATCATCCTCGCACATTATGTCCGGATTCCAGGCGTATTCCTGTTTGATGCGCCTGTATTCCTTGACCACCTCATTCTCCTTTTTCATGCCTCTCCCTTTTCATCACTCTCTCCAGGGCATCCTCATCGAAATCCGCACCGACCCCCATGGTGACACACCTCTCCCGGAACTTGCGGAACATGGTGTGAAATGGTGAGTTTGATGACCGATATTGATTGAGGATGATCCTGGCGAGAAAAAAATTGATCTGATTGTTTTCCCACAGATCCAGGAGTTTGGCCTCATCATATTCCAGGAGGATGAGATACACCATTTGACAAAGATCCTGGAGGTCGGCAGTCAAGGCATGGTGGGCAATGTTTTCCACCAAAGCCTCGACCCTCCTTTCCTTTGCGAGAATCTCGATCATGTGTTCCTTGGTCTCCACACCTGGAAATATAAACTCCCGGTGATCTGTTACCTATTCGGCAGGTTTCTGTGTCTCCGGTATGGGATAGAGTTTCTCTATCAGTCCATCGGCCAGGTCAACCGCCTTGATGATCAGATCCTCATTCTTGAGACCTGGGGAATTGTGGCAGATTGAACAGAGGAGATTGATTGCGAATGCCTCCCTTTTCTGCTGCAAGAATTGCATGATCTTCATCTTTTTCTCCTCCTCGGTGAGAGGTTGGGCAGGTGCAACCTTTGGGTTGAATCCTGTCGGTTTGATCGGTTTGTTCATGTTACTGAATTTTGATTAAATAATTTATTAAACCATTGAATGGCCTTTGTAGTCAGTCCATTAGAAAAGATAATCCTCCGGTTTCTCACATCCCAGGATCAGATTCTTGAAAATCCCGGCCAGGACATCAACACAGATGGAGTTCCCGGCCAAACCATATTGTTGGTTTCCGGATATACCAGATCCCTGGATCAGATCGATGTCCCTGTCATTGACTCCCTGCAACCGGAAACATTCCCTCTCCGTGAGTCTACGGAAACGATCATCTCCCATATATTTGATTATATTGGTTGATGCCTTTGCGGTGAGTGTCGGACAAATCTTTCCTCCATGCTGCACCCTCCCCCTCCTGGTTTTGGAGTTTTGGAATGATATGTCGAAAAGGCATCCAGGTCTCACCTCGGCCACCCCTATTTTCGTAGCCTCTTTAATTCTCATCATATATCAATGTTATTTTCTCCCTTGGTATATAGTATCTATCCCCAACCACGGCATCATCCTCATAGAATTCAGCCAGCTCTCTCTCTTTCACAGGCTTGGGGAATTCAAAGTATCTCTCATCATCCAGGATCGAGACAAGAAAGACCCTCTCCCGGTTTTGAGGGATTCCGCAATCCATGGCATTGACTACCCTCCAATAATTTGTATAACCCATCCCGGCCAAGACCTGCTCCCAATCACGGAAAAGATGATAAAACTTGTCTGAAACAAGATTCGCCACATTCTCCAGGACACAATATTGCGGTCTCTTAATCCTGATCGCCTCCCGGCAGACCCACAACAGCGATGACCTTGTTCCGCTATTCTCCTGCCCCCCCCTCATTTTCCCGGCCTTGGAAAAATCCTGGCAGGGAGATGAGTAGGTGAACAGGTCGAAATCCGGCACATTGTTCCAATCGATTTGAGTGATGTCCCCGAAATTCCTGTCCCGGTATTGTGGGAAAATGGCGTTGTGCGCCCTGATCGCGGATTTGTCGATCTCCGACCATCCAACCAAGTCATATTCAATCCCGGCTCTCTCCAATGCCATGCATTGTGAGTCATATCCGGAAAAGGCGGTGAAAACCTTGATCTCCATTGTACAAAGATTTTCATTCTCCTGTAGGCAAAATCTGAATGGTTGAGACTCCTTTTCTGCAAGGAATCTCATCCCCAACCTCCCAGGTTGTTGTTGCACCAAAAACTCTCTCCATTGCAATGACAGGATAGAACAACACTTTGTCTGTGTCAAAATCCTCCTTTGCCCTTGCTTTGAAAACTCCTTTCCTTATTGATTTCACCAACAGGAGTGTGTCTTTCTTTACTTTCATTTTTACCTCCTTTTCATTCCTCTTTTTGCAGGTTGTCTCCTCATGCTTTTCGCAATAGTGGAAACCTGGCGTTTGATATAGTCTGTCAGCCTTTTGCCATTTGTAGAATGGACAACCCTTGCATTTCATCTTTCCTCCCTCCGCAGGTCATAGACATACCCATCCCGGATGATGACATAGTTGTCCGTATCGGACAGGGAGACCACCTTTGGCCTGTCGATTTGTTTGACAACAGGAGATCCGAAAACGCCTTTCCGGTGGATGGTGAATGCGAGTGAGTTGTTGACCCTGGAGACCATGGCGAAATTATGCACCACGCCATGGTAATACTCCTCGGTATTGGCTTTGATGGCCTTTGCCCGGAATGTGACCAGGGTTGCCCGATAAATACGATTCCCAACGGATCTGTTGACTGCCTGTCTCATGTCAGAAAGGGAGGTCATCTTTGTGGGTTTCTACATTGTAATCATCCTTGGCAGGAGAGGCGGCAACAGGTTTGTCCTGGGAGGCGATCTTCACCAGGTCAACATTGTTGTACAACCTACCGTTCCATTCCCTGGCGTACATAGTCCAGGATACCTCCACCTTGTCCCCGATGCTGAAAAGGAGGACATCGTTTACCGCATCACCGAACACCTGGAAAACCTGCTTGGTGATTGCTCCCTGGTAGCCGGGAATGTCCAGGGTAAGGGTCATCCTCTGCCATTGATTGCCGGATTTGCCTGTACCGGACTGCACCTCCGACATCTCGGAGATAGTTCCTTTTGAGTTATATAATGCCATGGTCCTTGTGTATTTTACCTTGATTCCAACCAATATTCCTTTATCCTCGCCTTTCTCACCGGAGTAACGATCCACCGGGTCTTGAGGTTATGGGTCTTGTCGTATTTGTTCCGTAGGTGGGCAATCGGTGTCCTCATGTCCTCGACCTGGAATTCCCTGCAATCCATCTGCGAGAGATGCCTCCCATCCATGAGTGCATTGAGGATTGCCTTGTTTGCGCTGTACTTTTCCATTTGATTATTAAATTTTATTGTTGCGTATCATTTGTCCTGCGTATGCCTTGATGATGGTCGGGACTGATTCCTCCCTCCTGGCCATCTGATCGACCTTTTTTTGGTTGAGGTGACCCTCGCCCTTGACATAATCCATGATGATCCTGTAGAGGGATGCGACCGAGATCCCGATCATGTCCGTTGCGAGGACTGCCCTTTTGACCACGACCTGGATCTCTGCGAGGGAGAGGGATGATGCACCGCATTTCCTGTCCTCCATCAACTCGGAGACCAGGGCAGAGGCGATGAATTGGATGTTGGTGGGATCTGCGGTCTGCCCCTTGTAAAGGAAAGCCTGGGAGACTATCTTTGACATCTCAAAGACCGCCACATCCCTGGGGAGGGATTTCAGCCTGGGAAAGCGATTGGGATCTGCCCTCATCTCCAGGAGGGATGCCTGGCCGGGATTGTAGTTGACCAGGGCAGGATGTGTCTCATTGTTCATCGACCGCCACCTCCTTTCTGCCGTATGCCTGGTCATGGAGATTCGTTCCGAACATCTGATCCATGACCCGGAGATTGTGTTCCATGACCGACTCCTTGCGATCCTTGCGGACAGGTGCAGCCTGTTCCCTTTTCTCCCAGGTACGGACTGCCGCCCTCCAATCCCTCATGTGGGTCTTTCCGATCATCCATCCCTTGGATTCGTAGAAATCGAAAAACTGCACCGGATCGACATCGTTGCCCCTGGCGAGGCAATATTCCCGGACATCCTCCACAGAGGGTTTCCGAAATGAGCCGCCTCCCTTATATAGAGAGTTATTATCTATATTTATATTCTCTATATTATTATGTGCATGGCATGCATATCCCCCCTGTGCATCTGATGCATACCCTATGCATGGCATGCATACCCTATATTCACATAGGTGGATGCCCCGGACATCCTTGTCAATCTTTTTGATCAGTCCCATCTCCACCAATTTTGGCAACACCATTGACACCTTTCTCCTGGAACATTTTGCCTTTTGTGCAAGGTATGCCTGTGATCCGGCAAAGGTTGACTCTTCATCCTGGCTGAATCCGTAGATAACCGCCAGGATGATGGTCTCATAGACATCCAGGTCAAGAGACAACATCCAATCCGGGATGTTTGTGTATCCCTTGAGTTCCATCGTTATGCCTCCTTTGTCCTGGGTTTCGTGAAACGGACGGAGGGAGTCTCGGTTGTGACAAAGATTTCCTCATCGCCATCCTGGAGGCCAACCTCCTTGGCCTTGGTGGTGGATGCAGTAAGTGTGACACCGATGTATTCCGGGACACCTGCATCCCGGATCGCAGTTTCAACGGCATTTGAATAAATAGTCTTGAGGACATCCTTGTCAACCTCCGTCTTGGTCGAGATGGTGGCGGTGAATGAATATCCCCGGTCTCCCTTGATCTTGTCCTGCCCGGTGGCAGTCATCACCTGGTTGATCTTGGTCTTGATGAAATCGATGGTTTCATCTATCGCAGCCATCTGCCTGGTGATATAGTCTTTCTCTGCCTTGAGGGATTTCTTGCGATCCTCCTTGGCCTTGAGCCATCCACCCAGGAGGTCGATGCCCTCCGTAGTGAGGAGATCCTGGAGACCGGAGATCTCCTGTTCCATCTGCTCGGTCTCCTCGGTGACCTCGCCATCGTTTTCAATGTAGGTCTCCTCCAGGGACACCATCGCCTGGTCAAGGTCTGCCAGGACTTTGTTCAATTCCTTGTAATCCATAATGTATAAAGATTTAGTTGATTCCATTCGCTATCTTTACATTCTCCACATCGTGATCGAACTTGGCAATCTCCTCCTGCCCTGCGTTGGTCATCTCGATCCAGGCCGTCCGGTAATCGCCCCCGGTCTTGGTGGGTCTGCCCATGGCATACGCCTCGACTATCTTCCAATAGTTGACATCCGACATCGGTGTATATTGGGATTTGGCCGGAGACCTGTCCGATGCCGCCCTCCTCGCCTGGACTGCCTGGGATGGCTGCTTGATCGCCTCATCCTTGACCAGGGCATCAACATCATCCTCATCGGTGGCGATGTGAAAGGTTTTCATGAGATAGTATCTCTCCGCATAGGTGAGCGCAGATCCGAGTCCCTTGTCCCAGGCGTTCATGCCGTTGGCAAAGAATTCGTTGACAATAGTGCTGCCGTCCTCCGCATCGACCCAGGTAAACCGGATGTGTGCGGTGGTGAACATCTCCGTTTTCTCTCCGTTCCTGGTCATGTAGGTGATAGGCTCATTCTTGATGTCCACAACCTCCTGCGTGAGGATGAGACCGAGTTTGTCCATGAGGGGACGGATGACTCCCAGGAGTTTCGACCCGGATACATAGTTGTATCGAGCCGCACCTGTCTGCCCCTCCGCATTTGCGGCCAACGACCTGGTGGCCGCCTGGACTTGATGGATTTTCTTATAAACTGACATTGTATAAAGATTTAAGAGTTGTTGTCTGTTTCCTGGACATCATCATCGGTGTCGAACAGATCCCGGAGGTCATCCGGATCTAATGTGTGCAGGTATCTCATATCGTTTCCTCCCTGTCAAATGTCCCCATCCTTTCCAGGATCTTTGCTGATATGGCAACGACTGCCATCCATCCGAGACTCCAGGTCATGGAGATTGTTCCGTCCGATTGCTCCGCACATGCGAGGATGAGGGAGACTCCTGCGATGATTGTGAGGGTTACCTCTGCGATTTTCTTGATTGCTTTCATGATTGTATAAAGATTTTATTGTTCATTTCAACTCTGCCCTGGCTGCATCTGCCGCCTTGAGTGCAAGGATGTCAATGACCCTGTACCACCTTGTTCCTGCCCGGCCATCCTCGATCCTGCATGGTCTGATCCGTCCTTTCCGGTCGGCATCCGTGAAATACTTGCCGTAGACATCCCTCGCCCTCCGTTGGGATATTTCCCCGGAGGAGATCCCAAGGGTCTCCATTGTCCTGGCAGATCCCAATTCGATGCAGGTCTCGATCAATGTCTCAAGGTTGCTCATTATGCTATCCGAGTGATTGTGTATGTCCTTTCCTCCCTGTTCCGGTGGGTCGAATATTTCCGCTTATATGCGAAACCCAGGTCGGAGGCGTATCCCCGGATGGTGGTGTATCCCACCTGTTCCACCGGGATGGTGATCGACTCGCCCCTGGCCATGTCAATGATTCTCTTGCGGAATGACTGATTTTCCATATTTCTTTGTAACTTTGTTTGTACCTATGTGCAAATATAAGACAAAAATTCATAATAACAATATTTTTTCACAAGAAATGTGATAAAATATCATAAATCTTTATACAATGGACAAGAAAGAAAGACTGAACATGATTTTCGACCAGGTGCGAATCGCCAAACTTGGCAAGACTCAAAAGGACTTTGCCGATCTCCTGGGGATCAATCGCAATGTTTTATCTGCCGCCATGAACGGAGATGAGAAATATCTCACCGATAGGATGATGAAAAAGGTGGAGGCATTCTATGAGGAGAATTTCTCCGGGACTGACAACCCTCTCCAAAAGGGGACACTCCCGGTCATACCAACGGAGGCGATGGCCGGGACACTCGGTGAGTTTGCTGAATCGATTAAAGGATACGAATGCGAGAGGATGATTTCCCCAATCAAGGGTGCGGATTACGCCATCAAGGTCTGCGGTGACTCCATGACTCCGGAGATCCCCAACGGCAGTCAGATCCTTATCAAGAAAGTATGGGAGGAGGAATTCGTTGAATGGGGCAAGATCTATTGCCTGGACACCAAAAACGGAGCAGTCATCAAAAAGATCTACCCGACCGAAAACCAGGAGGTCATCGAATGCAGATCCATCAATCCGGATTATCCTCCATTCCGGATCAATGTCCGGCACATCAACGGATGGTATCGGGTCTTGATGGTCTTGGCCTTAAAATAATAGAGGTATGAAAGACCAGGGGCAGGATGTCCCGGAGGATCTGATCCGGGAGGCCGACAACATTTGGAACGATCCGAGAAAGATCATGAATCTGATCGACATCCTTTTCCTGTGGGAGGAGGAGGACAGGGAAAGGATCTTGTCTTGAGATGGTATATATTACCAGGTGAACAGATCCAGGACTTTCCGGTTGGCCTCCTGCATCAATTCCCAGGCTTTCTCCGCATAGATGTCCGTTACCTGGAACTGACCCTTGTGTCCCAGGCAGTCATCAATCGTGGATTTGTCAACGCCCTCTTTCCTCGCCAGGGATGCCCATGTGTGCCTGGCTGCGTAGAAAGTGAACACCTCCACATCGTTGGCCTCACACCATCGCTTGAGGCATCGGTTGACCCTGGCCGTTGCGAAATCTTTGGAGGAGGCGAATCGGTGGAGTTCATTCAGCCACCATCCACCACGCCCTTTCAGCCTCTCCAGGGCAGGTTTCAAGACCTCCGGGATGGTGACCCTCATCTCTGCCCGGTCTGCCCTCCTGGTCATGGTTTTCTGCCTGTTATAGACCCATTCCTCCTTGACAGGCTTTGCATAGTAAAGGTCTGCCATATTCGCACCCATGAGGCCGAATGAAACGATGAACAGATCCAGGGCAGTCCGCATCACTCCGTTGTCCACCTGGCAGGAGATGATCCTCTGCATCAGATCCACGCCAAGGTTGCCCTGGCCGTTGCTCACCGGATAGACCTTTGCGATCTTGGAGAAAGGTGACCTGGGGATCAGAATCCTCCCGGAATCCTCATCGTTGTATTTCTCCTTGGCTGCGTTGTAAAGGTGTTCCAATTTGGCGAGATGCCTGGTGGATGCTCCCCTGGGGATCTTGTCTGCCTTTGACTCCTCCACCTCCCCGGTCTTGGCGTTGTAGTGCATTTTCTTTTCTCCGTCCACCATCTCCATGAATTCCAGGAGGAGAGGTCTTGAGATGTCGTTGATGTCGATCGACCTCCGACCCAGGAATCTCCCAAAGGTGTTCAAGGCGCAGGTATATGCCCTCCTGGTTGTCTCGGTCTTGCCCTGGATGTACCTTTCCGACCACTCAAAGAAATCGAGCCGGAATTCCTCCCTGGTGAGGGAGTCCTTGATGTGACGGACAACCCAATCCACATCCTGCCCCTCCAGGTCGAAAGGCGAAAGGTCTTTCACCGCATCCCTCATCCTGGCGATGAGCGCATCCGATTTGTTGAGGATCGTTGCGTTTTTGATCTTGAGAGTCCTGGTCAGATCCCCGGTGGTGCAGACCAATGTGGTGGGCAGTCTCCTGGTCTTTCCCTTGAATGTGACCCGGATGTTGACCGGATATGTTCCGTCCTTTCTCCTGTTCCCAGGGATGATGATGGCCTTGAATGTTATCATTGTATAAAGATTTCAGACAATTCATGGTGTTCAGACAAATATAAGACAAAAATTTCACTCATCAATGGCAATGTTTCTGCCATCTATGAAACACCGATACTGCCGTATATGCCCGGAAACGGCATCCCAGGCGCATTGGGGATTGATATAGTCAAAGATTAGGTTAGAATTCGGAGAGAGGCCGCAGAGATGTGTCCTCTCTCCTCTTTTTCAATGGGTTACGGATTCGGCCTCATCCCAGGGAATCCGGTTTCAGACAAATGGCAGACAAAAACTGCAAAAAAAGAGACCCGGAACATGACCTCCGAGTCTCCAAATCTTTATACAATGGCAGGGTTTCCCCATGCCGTTGACAAAGATACGCATTATCCGGGAGATTTGCAAATCACCACTCATCCTTGACCATCTCATCGATCAAACGGCCTGTCTTGATTTTCCTGGCCTTGGAGATGGCCTTGAGTCTCTCCCTGGTTGCCGGGTCGATGGTGATGACCATCTGCACCCTCCTGCTCTGTGGCTCTGTGGGTTTCCGACCTGCTCCAGGTCTCAACCCTCCCCTTTTGTCCGTCATATTCTTGAAATTGTGTTTCGCCCTTTACCTTTCGCAGAGGGCATCTCTCCCGGCATGGCATCAAATCCAACCGACAAAGAGATCCCCTCCGCAGTCTTATGCATTCCATCAGATGAATTCTTGGAGGATTGTCTCCAGGGAGGC
>JAZKZU010000082.1:0-4091 GCA_045612825.1 Eubacteriales bacterium | reverse complement strand
CAAATCCAATCCCCGTCACGTGGCGGCCGATCTGCTCTCGCAGGCCGAGCACGATAAGTTGGCAAGTGCTGTGCTGGTCACCGATTCGATGGAACTGGCCAAGGCGGTACAGGCCGAATTGGAGGTGCAGATTCCGCAGCTTCTTCGTGCCGATATTGCCCGTACTTCCATTGATAATAACGGCAAAATCATTGTAGCCGATGACCTGTCGGCCGCCATCGAGATTGCCAACGAGATTGCCCCCGAGCATCTGGAACTGTGCGTGGATAACCCCTTTGATTATCTGGACAGCATCCGCCATGCAGGGTCGATCTTCATGGGCCGCTATTGCCCCGAAGCCTTGGGTGATTATTTTGCAGGCCCGAACCATACCCTGCCTACTTCGGGCACGGCCAAATTCTCCAGCCCCCTGTCGGTGGACGATTTTGTCAAAAAGACCCAGTACACCTATTACACCGCATCGGCGCTGGATAAGGTAGCGGCGGACGTTGAGTATTTTGCCACGCAAGAGGGACTGACCGCCCACGCCAAAAGCGCCATCATTCGTACAGAGGATAAACAATGAGTCGATTCTTTTCTGAAAAATATGCGGCCTTGACCCCCTATACACCGGGGGAACAGCCCAAGGATATGCAGTATGTCAAGCTCAATACCAATGAGTCGCCCTTCCCGCCCTCGCCCAAGGCGCAGGCCTATGCGGCCAAGGCGGCGGCCGACCTGCATCTGTATCCCGATCCCGAATGTTCGGCCCTCACCCAAAAGGTGGCCGACCTGTGCGGCGTAAACAAGGATCAGGTGTTGTTGACCAACGGGTCGGATGAGATATTGAATTTTGCCTTTATGGCCTTCTGCGATGCGCAAAATCCGGCTGTTTTTTGCGATATTACCTACGGTTTTTATGAGGTTTTTGCCCAATTAAACGGCATTTCCTATCAAAAAATCGCACTAAAAGAGGACTTTTCGGTGGATTTAGAGGCCTTTTTTGAAGCAAAAGGCACCGTTTTTTTGGCAAATCCCAACGCGCCCACCGGTCTTTGCCTGCCCCTTTCGGACATTGAAAGGTTGCTCCAAAGCAATCCCGATCGGGTGGTGGTTATCGACGAAGCCTACGTGGATTTCGGTGCCCAGAGTGCTTGTAAACTGGTGGACAAGTATGATAACCTGCTGGTCACGCAGACCTTTTCCAAGTCCCGCTCGATGGCAGGCGCCCGTTTGGGCTTCGGTGTCGGCAATGCGGCATTGATCAGGGATCTCAATACGGTGAAATATTCCACCAATCCCTATAATATCAACCGCATGACGATGGCCGCCGGCCTTGGCGTGCTGGAGGATGAAGCGTATACCAGAGCCAACTGCCAAGCGGTGATGGCCACCCGTGAACATACGGCAAAAGCCTTGAAAGATATGGGCTTTGAGGTGCTCGACTCCCATACCAACTTCCTGTTTGCCAAGCACCCCAATCTCGATGGAAAACAACTGTATCTCGATTTGAAAGAGCGGGGCGTGCTGGTGCGACACTTTGACAGCCCTCGCCTTAAAGACTACAACCGTATCACGGTAGGCTCGGATGTGCAGATGCAGATGTTACTCGATACCATTACCGCCATTATGGAGGAGAAGAAATGAGAACTTCGTTATTAACCAGAAAAACCAACGAAACGGATATTGTGCTGTCCTTGAATTTAGATGGCAAGGGTACTTCGACGGTGGAAAGCGGTTGCGGTTTCCTCGATCATATGCTCACCCTGTTTGCCTCCCATGGGCGTTTTGACCTGTCGGTTTCCTGCAAGGGCGATACGCAGGTGGACGATCATCACACGGTGGAGGACATCGGCATTGCGCTGGGCAAGGCTTTTGCCGAGGCGCTGGGCGGTAAGAAGGGGATTTGCCGTTACGGCAGTTGCACCCTGCCGATGGATGAATCGCTGATTCTGAGTGCGGTTGACTTGTCGGGGCGTTGCGGCCTGTATATGGATATGCCGATCCCGACCGAAAAGGTGGGAAGTTTTGATACCGAACTTGTGCAGGAATTTTGGCTTGCCTTTACCCGCAACTGCGCCTGCACCCTCCACATTCGCAAACTGGCCGGCGAAAATTCTCACCACATCATTGAGGGCGCTTTCAAATCGGTGGCCCGCAGTTTGCGTGCGGCCGTGGCGGTGGATGAAAAGTATGCCGATGAAGTACCGTCTACCAAAGGGGTACTGGCATGATCGCAATTATCGACTACGGGGTAGGAAACCTCTTTTCTTTGCAGAGTTCCTTTGCCGCCATCGGGGCCGATGCCGTTGCTACCGATGATCCCTATTTGATTCGCAAGGCCGATCGGCTGATCCTGCCGGGGGTAGGTGCTTTCGGGGATGCCGCTCGCAAACTGCGGGACAGCGGCTTGGGAAAACTGGTCGTCGAGCAGGCGCAAAAGGGCAAGCCTATCATGGGTATCTGCCTTGGTATGCAACTGCTTTTTGAAAAAAGCTACGAGTACGGCTTCCATGAGGGGCTGGGGCTCATTGAGGGCGCCATTCGGCCGATTGCCGATGTGTTGCCGGTTGACTATAAGATTCCGCATATTGGCTGGAATGCGCTGCATTTCGGTGAGAACAAGCACCCCTTGTTTGAAAAAATCAAAGAGGGGGATGCGGTATACTTCGTTCATTCCTACTATGCCGACTGTAAGGATGCCGTGATTGCCACGGCCGAATACGGAGCGCCTTTGACGGCGGCGGTGGCCAAGGGGAATGTGCTGGGTTGCCAGTTCCATCCCGAAAAGAGCGGGGACGTGGGACTCGATATTCTGCGTGCCTTTTGCGAGAGGGAGGACTGGGCATGATTTTATTTCCTGCGATTGATTTGTTTGAGGGGCAGGCGGTACGCCTCTTTAAGGGCGACTATGCGCAGATGACCGTCTATAACAGCGATCCCGTGGCTGTGGCTCGGGACTTTGCGGCTAAAGGGGCGACCCATGTGCACTTGGTGGACTTAGAAGGTGCCAAGAGCGGCACGACCCCCAATCTGCAAACGGTATGTGCTATAAAAAAAGAAACGGGCTTGTTCTGCGAGGTCGGCGGCGGCATCCGCAGTATGGAGGTTGTGGATCGGTATTTGACAAGCGGGCTGGACCGAGTGATTCTCGGTACGGCGGCGGTGTCCGATCCGGCCTTTTTGGATGCGGCGGTTCGTAAATACGGCGAGAAGATTGCCGTAGGGGTAGACATCAAGGACGGCTGTGTGGCGGTTAAGGGTTGGACCGAATCGTCGGGACTGGATGCCTTTGCTTTTTGTGAGGATATGCAAAAGCGTGGGGTGACCACACTGATTTGTACCGATATTTCCCGTGACGGCGCGATGCGCGGGGTGAACCACCAATTATATCGGGATCTGGCCGAGCGGTTTTCGATGAAGATTATCGCTTCGGGCGGCGTGTCCTCGATGGAGGATGTAAAAAAACTGGCGGCTTTGGATTTGTACGGGGCTATCATCGGAAAGGCCTACTATACCGGAGCTATTGATTTGGAGAAAGCGATCCATGATCACCAAGAGAATCATACCTTGTCTTGACGTGCGGGACGGCCGTGTCGTCAAGGGAGTCAATTTCCAAGGGTTGAGCGACGTGTCCTCCCCTGTGGAACTGGCAAAATTTTATAGTCAAAACGGCGCTGACGAGCTGGTGTTTTACGATATTACCGCATCAAGCGAGGGGCGCAAACTCTTTACCGATATTCTGACCGAAACGGCGTCCAGCGTCTTTATTCCGCTAACGGTGGGCGGCGGCATCAACACGGTTGAGGACTTTGATCGGGTGCTCAAATGCGGTGCTGATAAGGTCAGCGTGAATTCGGGCGCTATCCGTAATCCCGATCTGATTTCGCAGGCGGCCAAGCGATACGGCGATCAGTGCGTGGTACTGTCGGTGGACGTGAAGCGTGTGGACGGTGTCTTCCGTGTCTTTGCCAAAGGAGGACGGGAGAACACGGGGCTGGGTGCGATTGAGTGGATTAAACGCGGCGTCGATGGCG
The DNA here is from genome assembly GCA_045612825.1 of Eubacteriales bacterium. GTDB lineage: Bacteria > Bacillota > Clostridia > Oscillospirales > UMGS1783 > CAKSHC01. Next base: position 75 of record JAZKZU010000082.1, on the reverse strand, counting down.
GTGCAGGCGAGATTGTGGTCAATTCCATTGATACCGACGGGGTCAAGGGCGGCTTTGATCTGGAGATGCTGGCAC
>JAZKZU010000081.1:0-1213 GCA_045612825.1 Eubacteriales bacterium | reverse complement strand
GGCTTCGGGGGTGAATTCCTGTACGCCCAGTTCATCGTCATAGGTAAATTCATAGACGGTTTGGGCGGGGGCGGGATCGGGCAGGTAGGGTGCCGGTTCGGGTTCGGACGAGGATGTGGGTGCGGTACCGCAACCGACAGCGGTGAGCAAAAGCATGAGGGCCATTACGGCGGAAAGTAATTTTCTTTTCATAATAATCTCCTAATTGTAGTGTAAAAACATTATACAGGAAAGGGGCGGTTGAGTCAAGCAAATATAAGTTTATATTGATTTGAAAAGTTTAGTATGGTAAAATAAAGATAAGAAAGGGGAGATGCTCAGTGAAGTATTGTAGTAAATGCGGTACGGCTTTGGCTGATGATGCGCAATTCTGTTCGGGATGCGGTTCAGCCACGGGGAATGCAGAGGCGGAGAAGAGAGAATGTATTGAAGATTTTCGCAAGTTTCTCAAGTGGGAACGGTTTGGCTGGCGTTTATTCGGGATTATCTTTCTTGTGTGCAGCCTGATCATTCTTACCTGTGCGCTGGCCATTATTATAGCCGGTGGCATGACGGGGTACAGTTATCGCTTGGATATGGCTGTCGTGGGGATTATGTATGGATTTATGGGATTGTTATATCTGCCGATTGCGATTGTTAACTTGGTGATGGCCAAGAAGGCGGGCGAGTACCGAGAGGATTTGGAGCATGATCCTAAGCCTGTGATCGTGCGTTGCGGGTCGGTGGGCTTGATTGTGCTGGGGGCGATTTTTAATACCCTGGCGCTGGTCTTTATCATTATAAACTTTGTGAGGACCAAGACCTGCAAACATATTATTGAGAAATTATAAAAAAATACAGAAAACCACTTGTAAAATTTTTAAAATGATATATAATATGATGTTGGAAAAGAAAATATTTATATTCGGAGGATTTTCACATGTCTGTAAAAGTTGCAATTAACGGATTTGGTCGTATCGGCCGTCTGGCTTTCCGTCAGATGTTCGGTGCGGAAGGGTATGAAATCGTTGCTATCAACGATCTGACCAACCCCAAGATGTTGGCTCACCTGCTCAAGTATGATTCGGCTCAGGGTCGCTATGCTCTGGCAGACACGGTTGTTGCCGGTGAGGATAACATCACGGTTGACGGCAAGACCATTAAGATCTATGCGGAGAAGGATGCTGCTAACTGCCCTTGGGGTGAGCTGGGTGTTGACGTAGTTCTCGAGTGC
>JAZKZU010000080.1:0-8342 GCA_045612825.1 Eubacteriales bacterium | reverse complement strand
CGCAAGGCGGTCATCACGTCCCTGACCTTGGACGACTTTGATGGCGAGTGCGCCACCATCACGGTGGGGTGCAAGACGGGTACATACATCCGCACGCTGATTGAAGATATGGCTCATGCCTGCGGTGCGTTGGCGACCATGACGGAGCTGTGCCGCATCAAGGCATCGGGCATTTCGATCGAGGATTGCCGCACGTTGTCTCAGATGGAGGCGGGCGACCGTCCGATGGTGGATGTGCAACAGTTGTTCGGGAACCGTCCTGCCTGTGTGGTGGACACGCCCGGACGGCATTATTTGTTAAACGGCGGGACGCTCTCACCCAACCGGTTTACGGGGCAGGCGAGGGGATTGTTCCGTGCGTATGACAGCAAGAATGAATTTCTCGGCCTGTGCGAGGAATCGGCGGGCGAGATTAAACTGGTATGGATGGACAAGATCTATGAATAAGCGAGTGATTGCGCTCGGGAATTTTGACGGGGTACACCGTGGCCATGCGGTGCTGCTCAAAGCGGCGGTGGAAGCGGCCAAGGAGATGGGTGTCAAGAGTGCGGCGCTCATTTTTGAGCGTGACCCTGACAACGTATTTGCCGGCGCTTGCGTGACCCCGACGCTGACCGACAATGAGAGCAAGGAAGCCTATATCCGACGGCTTGGCATTGACGAGGTGATTTACATTCCCTTTGATTCACGGACGGCCAACCTCTCCCCGACGGCTTTTGTGGAAAAGACGGTGCGGGAGTTTGGTGCGGTGATGCTGGTGTGCGGATTCCATTACCGTTTTGGTGTGGGGGCTTCGGGCAACGCCGATACCCTCAAGCGCCTTTGCATGGAGCAGGGGATCGGGTGCCGTGTGATTGATGCGGTGACGATGGATAACATGGTGATTTCCTCGACCAAGATCCGCTCTTTAGTGCGAAGCGGCAACATGGAATTGGCGGCCAAGCTGCTGGGGAGACCCTTTACCGTATGGGGGCAGGTTTACCACGGCAAGAAGCTGGGGACGACCTTGGGATTTCCCACCATCAATCAGACCTTGGACGATTTTTCGATCGTGCCGATGTACGGGGTGTATGCCACCCGTGTATTCGTTAACGGAGAATGGTGCGAGGCGGTGACTAACGTGGGGGTGCGACCCACGGTGGAGAAGACCCGTGCCTACAATATTGAAACCTATATTATTGATCGGCAGATTGATCTGTATGACAAAAAGGTGAGGGTGGCGTTCTATAAGATGCTGCGGCCCGAAACCAAGTTTTCTTCGGTGGATGCCTTGCGGGTGGCCATTGCGGAGAATGTGGCGCAGACAAAAGAATATTTTGAGCAATAAACCATCGGATGCAGGCGAAGTATGCCTGCATCTTTTATTGACAAGAAATAGGAAATATGGTACAATTTTCTCTGTTGTGTAATAAATTTTTTTTGAAGGAAAAAATTATATGTGGATGTTATTCTGGACAAAATATCAGGCGTCTAAATTTGCTACCTTTGTGAGCATTGTGGGTGCGCTGATGCGCTATGCGGGTGTTATGTGCCTGTTTGCTGGCGCTCCGATCGGAACGGTGGTTTGCTTTGGTATCGGTGTGGGAATTCATTTCCTTGCCGAGGGCATTGGTTTTGGCGCATGGAAGAAGATGGTACATAAGCAGGGTTTGGATGAGAAGGTAAAGCAGGGCGATATGCCGACGGCGGTTGCGCTGTATAATGCCCAGCCCAAGAAGCGCACGCTCAACTACATCGAATCGCTCAACGCTCAGGCGGCGGCGCAGATTCGTGAGCAGATTGAAAAGAAATAAATACTTACATACAAATGTCGAGCTTTAGGCTCGACTTTTTGCTTATATTGACAAAAAACGCTGACGATGTTATACTGATTACGCTACACAATTACATAAATCTGTCCTGCTGACGGGAAAATACTTTTGTAAAAAGTGTTTTCTCTCTTTTTACTGTACCGTGAGTGGGACTGTAATTGTGTAGCAACAATGAGGGAAGACGCATTTTCGGTGTGCTCCTTCATTGGGGCACACTTTTTTGTTGTCTACAAATTTTAAGGAGGTAGAAAGGTATGGAGTTTGACAACATAAAACAGTTAACGACAGAGGAAACAAATGGATGTACGACGGTAGATGGAGGAGAAAGCAATATTATTTTTTGTATGCATTGTGGTGCTGCGGTGAAGAAAGGTTCCGCTTATTGTTCCAATTGTGGGCAGGTGATTCCTGAAGTGAAACCGCTTGAGACAATTCAGGATGAGTTGGTTCCAAAAAAGAAGGGAATAAAAAAATGGCCATTCTTTGTTTTTGGTCCGATTTCAATGATGATTACATTGGTGATTGTGTTGATATTGATTCTGTCAAAGGGATCCATATATGATTCACGCTTGATTGGAGAATGGTCACTGGATTCTATATCTCAAGACGGGGATATCAGTAATGGATACGGATTGGTAACCGCTGTATTTGAAGAGAATCATAGCGGATACTTGATGTTTAAGGGTGATCAAATGGAATTGGAATGGGAATATAGTGAGAATGGGGAAGATTTTATTTTCTTTGAGGTCAACATAGAAGGAGCTGATAAGAATCTTGCTGGAATTTCACACGAATCCGGATTATTGTATATAATTGTGGATGAAGAGGATACTTGGATATTTGAAAAAGATTGATAAGATATAAAAATAATGCTTTACAAATGGGGGAAGATATGGTATAATCCCAGTTGTATTATGCGTTCACCCATGCTCGGCTGACGGAAGGGTCCTCCGACCGCGGCTTAGTATGAGGCGAGAATAAAAATTTATGGAGGTGGAAACAATGATTTCCAAAGAAGAAAAGCAGCAAGTTATCGCTCAGTACAAGCGTCATGAAGGCGACACCGGATCCCCTGAGGTTCAGATCGCTATTCTGACCAATCGTATCAACTCTCTGACCGAGCATCTGAAGAAGAATCCCCATGACCATCATTCCCGTCGTGGCCTTTTGCAGATGGTTGGTAAGAGAAGAAATCTGCTTGCCTATCTGACTAAGCTCGATATTGAGAGATATCGTTCTATCATTGCGCAGCTCGGCATCAGAAAGTAAGAGTGATTTGGGTGGGGGTGTTTTCTTACACCCCCACTTTTCACGGAGAAAAAGAGGACACGGGGTTTTATCAGTTATGAGAGCGCCCTTTCGGGTGTTGTCATAACTGCTAAACTTCGGAGTTCTCAAAAAAATATACAAAGGAGAATTCAAAATGTACGAAAATTTCAGAGTATTCAAAACTGAATTTGCCGGCCGTCCCCTGATTGTGGAGACCGGTAAGATGGCCGAATTGGCCAACGGTTCTTGCTTGGTTCGTTATGGCGACACGGTCATTCTGGCTACCGCCACCGCTTCCGAGCGTCCCCGTGACGGCATCGATTATTTCCCTCTGTCTGTGGACTTTGAGGAGAAGCTGTATGCCGTTGGTAAGATCCCCGGTGGCTTCTTAAAGCGTGAGGGCCGTCCGACTGAGAAGGCGATTCTGGCTTCCCGTGTGATCGACCGTCCGATGCGTCCTCTGTTCCCGAAGGATATGCGTAACGACGTAGCCGTATGCGTTACCGTTATGTCGGTAGATCAGGACAATTCCCCTGAGATCGCCGGTATGCTGGGTGCTTCCATTGCGGTTGCTATTTCCGACATTCCTTGGGCCGGCCCGATTGCCGGTGTAAGCGTGGGTTTGGTTGACGGCAAGTTTGTCTTTAACCCCACCGCCGATGAGCGTAACAAGAGCGATTTGGCTCTGACCGTTGTTGGTTCGGACAAGAAGGTTGTTATGATCGAAGCCGGTGCTAACGAGGTTCCTAACGACGTGATGTTTGATGCCATCAAGCAGGGCTATGCCGTTTGCAAAGAGATGGTTGACTTCATCAATTCCATCGTAGCCGAGATCGGCAAACCCAAGTTCGAGTACACCCAGATCAACGTGCCCGAAGAGATGTATGAAGACATCAAGGCTTTTGCCATCGAGAAGGTGCGCGAGGCTCTCAACACCGATGACAAGAACGTCCGTGATGCGGCCATGAAGATCGTGACCGACGAGGTGATTGCCGAGTTTAGTGAGAAGTATCCTGAGAGCGAGAAGCTCTTTGATGAGTGCCTGTACAAGTTGCAGAAATACGTGGTTCGTCAGTGGTTGCTGGAAGGCAAACGTGTAGACGGCCGTGGCATTGACGAGATGCGTCCTTTGTGGGGCGAGGTTTCGGTACTGCCCCGCACCCATGGTTCGGGTATGTTTGCCCGTGGCCAGACGCAGGTTCTGACCATTGCCACCCTCGGCATGATCGGCGAGCGCCAGTTGCTCGACGGCATTGATGAGGAAGAATACAAGAGATATATGCACCACTACAACATGCCCGGGTATTCGACGGGTGAGGCCAAGCCCTCCCGTAGTGCCGGTCGTCGTGAGATCGGTCACGGTGCTTTGGCGGAGCGTGCTCTGCTGCCTGTGATTCCGTCCGAGGAAGAGTTCCCGTATGCCATTCGTTTGGTATCCGAGGTTCTGACCTCCAACGGTTCGACCTCGCAGGGTTCGATCTGCGGCTCGACGCTGGCCCTGATGGATGCCGGTGTTCCCATTAAGGCGCCTGTTGCCGGTATTTCCTGCGGTTTGATTACTGATAACGATACTTGGATGACCATGGTGGACATTCAGGGTATTGAAGACTTCTTTGGCGATATGGACTTTAAGGTGGCCGGTACCAAGAAAGGTATCACCGCCATTCAGATGGATCTGAAGATCGACGGTTTGACCGAGGAGATCATCTGGTCGGCACTGGAGAAGACCGAGAAGGCTCGTTTCCATATCATTGACGAGGTTATTCTCAAGGCCATCGAGCAGCCCCGTGAGGAGCTGAGCGAGTATGCGCCCAAGATGCTGATGATGAACATTAACCCCGATAAGATCCGTGACGTTATCGGTAAGGGTGGTTGCGTGATTCAGAAGATTCAGGCTGACACCAACACCAAGATCGACATTGAGGAAGACGGCCGTTTGTTTATCGCCACTTACAGCAATGAGGGCGGCAAGCAGGCCATGGCTACCATCAAGGCGATCGTGGAAGATCCCGAGGTGGGTGCTCTGTATAAGGGTACGGTTACCGGCATCATTAAGATCGGTGCTTTCGTAGAGTTTGCTCCCGGTAAGGGGGGCATGGTTCACATTTCTCAGCTCGACAACAAGCGTGTGCCGACGGTTGAGGATGTGGTAAGCATCGGTGATGAGATCTGGGTCAAGTTCCTTGGCGTAGACGAAAAGGGCAGAATGAATCTTTCCCGCAAGGCTGCATTGGCCGAGTTGGAACAGCAGAAGGCTGCTGAGAACGAATAAACTAACGGGGAGAGGGTTACCCTCTCCCTTGTCGTATTTTGAGGGATTATGGTAACAAGATTAGCAAACGGAGTGACGGTTGTGACCGAGCCGATGGACCATCTGCGCAGCGTGAGTTGCGGGGTATGGGTGAAAGGCGGTTCGGCGGCCGACCCTGAAGAATATGCGGGCATGGCGCACTTTTGCGAGCACATGGCCTTTAAGAGTACCGAGAATTACAGTTCGGGGGAGCTGGCCGAGCAGTTTGATGCGATGGGCGGTTACGTGAATGCCTACACGGCTAAGCTGTTGACCTGCTATTACTGCACGATGCTGGACAAGCATGTGACCCGAGGGTTGGAGTTGCTTTCGGATATGGTGCTTCGCCCTGCCTATTTGCCTGAGGAATTGGAGACCGAGCGGCGGGTGATCTTAGAGGAGATTGCCATGTGCGAGGACAGCCCTGAGGACTTGGTGATGGCCAGACTCAGCGAGGGCGTTTGGCGGGACAGCGTACTGGGGCGTGAGATACTGGGCAAGGCGGAAACGGTAAAGCGCATCACGGCCGAGAGTATGCGGGAGTATCAGCAGACCAATTACGTGGGGGCGAACATTGTCATCAGCGCCAGTGGGCGTTTGGATGAGCAGGCGTTTCTGGCCGATTGTGAGCGACTGTTCGGGCAGGTGGCCAAAGGCGTGGCCGTTGAAGATGCCGAGAACGGCGCGTACACTGGCGTGTGTGCGCTGACCGAGAAGGATATTGAGCAGAACCATTTGTGTATTGGGTTTCCGTCCTATCCGATGTTTGACGAGCGGCGGTATGCGGTGTCGGTGTTGTCGGCTCTGACGGGCGGTACGATGTCCTCACGCCTGTTCCGTTCGATTCGGGAGCAGGAGGGGTTGGCGTATAATATATCGTCTTACCTGTCGCCCTATCTGCACACGGGTTTGTTCTGCATTTACACAGCGTTGGCGCCCTCGTCCGAGTCCAAGTGCTTGACACGGATTCGGCAGGAGCTGGACGACATTCGGCAAAACGGGTTTACCGATGCCGAGGTGGCTCGGGCCAAGGAGCAGTTGGCCAGCGGTATGATTCTGGATCTGGAGAGTTCCTCGGCGCACATGAAGATGCGGGCCAAGCGGGAGATTTACGGCATGGGAGAGACTGATGCCGACGAGATTTTGCGGCGTATTGAAGGGGTGACGGCCGAGCAGGTGCGGGATGTGGCGCAGGAGATTCTGGACTATGCCAACATGAGCATCTCGGTAGTGGGGCATACCCAAGACGAGGACTTTTACCGTAGTTTCTTTTCATAAAAAATAAATGAAGCGAATATCCTTTTGATGAGGTGATTGACCGTGAAAAGGATATTCGCATTTCTTTTGTGTTTAAGTTTGTTATGCGTGCCGGTGCTGGCTGATGATCTGGCCGACAGTACCGACGTGATGACTGAGCCGATGGATCTGGAGATCAAAGCCAAGTCCTGCCTGTTGATGGAGGCGGGGAGCGGGACGGTATTATATGCCGAGAATGAGCATGAGGCGTTGCCGCCGGCTTCGGTGACCAAGATCATGAGTTTGCTTCTGGTGTTTGAGGCGATCGATCAGGGGCGGATCACGATGGAGGATGTGGTGCAGGTCAGCGAGTATGCGGCGGGTAAAGGCGGGTCGCAGGTCTATTTAGAGGCGGGCGAGGAGATGACGGTGCATGAGCTGATCAAGTGCGTGGCGGTGGCCAGCGCCAACGATGCGACGGCGGCGCTTGGCGAATACGTGGCCGGCAGCGAGGATGCGTTTGTGGTGATGATGAACGAGCGGGCGGCCAAGTTAGGAATGGCCGATACCGCCTTTGTCAACTGCACGGGGCTGGATGATAACGGGAGTAACATGACCAGTGCGCATGATATTGCGGTGATGTCACGGGAATTGATGAGCCATCCGGACATTTTCAACTACACGACCATTTGGATGGACACCATTCGGGGTGGCGAGTTTGGGCTGAGCAACACCAATAAGTTGGTACGGTTTTATTCGGGAACCAATGGGCTAAAGACGGGTTCGACTTCGAATGCGGGATTTTGCATCAGCGCCACGGCCAAGCGGGAGGATATGCAGTTGATTGCCGTCATTATGGGGGCGGAGAGTTCGGCCATCCGCAATGAGCAGGCGAAAAAGTTGCTGGATCACGGGTTTGCCAATTATGCGGTGGTGAACTTGGAGCGGCAGAGCGGGTTTGCGCCGGTAAAGGTGGATGGCGGGCAGGTTGAGGAGTTGACGCCCTACATGGAGGAAGAACGGATTACGCTGTTGGTAGGCAAGAGTGAGAAGAACAATATTACCTGCAAGGTGCAATTAGTCGAGGGTGTGACGGCGCCGGTGGAGCAGGGGCAGACCTTGGGTAAGTTGGAGTATTATTGCGGGGATAAACTGTTGCACACGGTAACGCTGGTAGCGCCGTGTGCGGTAGAACGGGTGAATTTCGGGTTTATGTTCGGGAAACTCTTGCGGATGGTGCTTCTATAAGGTATAATAGGGGCGAGGTGAAAAAGAATGGATGCCAAACGGATTGAAGGACAATTACGGTTTTTAATTGAGATTGATAAGATGAAGACGGTGCTGCGGCAGACCTTGCTTGCCGACGGATCGCATCGGGAGAATGATGCCGAGCATAGCTGGCACTTGGCGCTGTATGCCATGATTTTGCAGGAGTATGCGGCGGGGGAGATTGACATCAATCGCGTTGTGCAGATGGTGCTGGTGCATGATCTGATTGAAGTATATGCCGGGGACACCTTCTGCTACGATGCGGCGGCCAATACGGATAAGGCCGAGAGGGAAGATGCGGCGGCCAAACAGTTATTTTCCATGCTGGAGCCGGATCAGGGGGCTTATTATGAGGCGCTTTGGCGGGAGTTTGATGCCGAGGAGACCGACGATAGCCGCTATGCGGCGGCGATGGACCGTATTCAGCCCTTGATGAACAACTATATGACGGGCGGGCATACCTGGCG